>NZ_CDWWXA010000003.1:76671-85393 GCF_977971845.1 Frankia sp. CeCAU1
CGCTGGGACAGGATGATCGCATCCTCGTAGTTGTGCCCCTCCCACGGCATGAAGGCGACCAGCAGGTTCTTGCCGAGCGCCATCTCACCGTTGTCGGTGCACGGGCCGTCCGCGATGACCTGGCCGGCCTCGACCCGGTCGCCCTCGTTCACGATCGGCTTCTGGTTGATGCAGGTGCCCTGGTTCGACCGGCGGAACTTCGCCAGCCGGTAGGTGCGCCGGGTGCCGTCGTCGTGCATGACGGTGATGTAGTCGGCCGAGAGATCCTCGACCACCCCCGCCTGGGCGCAGACGACCACGTCGCCGGCATCCTTGGCCGCGCGGGCCTCCATCCCGGTGCCGACCAGCGGCGCCTCGGAGCGCAGCAGCGGCACCGACTGGCGCTGCATGTTGGAGCCCATGAGCGCGCGGTTGGCGTCGTCGTGCTCGAGGAACGGGATCATGGCAGTGGCCACGGAGACCATCTGACGGGTCGAAACGTCCATGTAGTCGACCTCATCCGGCGGGATGAACTCGACCTCACCGCCCTTGCGGCGAACCAGGACACGATCCTCCGCGAACGTTCCGTCCGGCCGTAGCGGCGCGTTCGCCTGCGCCTTGACGTGCCGGTCCTCCTCATCGGCGGTCAGGTAGTCGATCTCGTCGGTGACGCGGCCGTCCACGACCTTGCGGTACGGCGTCTCAACGAAGCCGAACGGGTTGATCCGGGCGAACGTCGACAGCGAGCCGATCAGACCGATGTTCGGGCCTTCCGGCGTCTCGATCGGGCACATCCGGCCGTAGTGGCTGGGGTGTACGTCGCGGACCTCGAAGCCCGCCCGCTCTCGAGAAAGGCCGCCTGGGCCAAGTGCGTTCATCCGGCGCTTGTGAGTCAGACCAGCCAACGGGTTCGTCTGGTCCATGAACTGCGAGAGCTGACTGGTGCCGAAGAACTCCTTGATGGAGGCGACGACCGGCCGGATGTTGATCAGGGTCTGCGGCGTGATCGCCTCGACATCCTGCGTAGTCATCCGCTCGCGGACGACCCGCTCCATCCGGGCAAGTCCCAGCCGGACCTGGTTCTGGATCTGCTCGCCGACCGAGCGCAGGCGACGGTTGCCGAAGTGGTCGATGTCGTCGACCTCGTACTCGGCCGGGTCGGCACCCGCGTGCAGCTTGACGACGTACTCGATCGTGCGCACGATGTCGTCCTCGGTGAGGACACCGACGTCGTGGGCAACACCCAGGGAAAGCTTCTTGTTGACCTTGTAGCGACCGACCTTGGCGAGGTCGTAACGCTTCGGGTTGAAGAAGAGGTTCTCCAGCAGGGTCTGCGCCGACTCCCGTGTCGGCGGCTCACCCGGGCGCAGCTTGCGGTAGATGTCGAGCAGCGCATCGTCCTGGCCGGCGGTGTGGTCCTTCTCCAGGGTGATCCGCATCGACGGGAAGTCACCGAACCGCTCGAGGATGCGGGCCTCGTCCCAGCCGAGCGCCTTGAGCAGCACCGTGACGGACTGACGGCGCTTGCGGTCGATCCGCACGCCCACGGTGTCGCGCTTGTCGATCTCGAACTCCAGCCAGGCTCCCCGGGAGGGGATCACCTTGCAGGAGTACAGGTCCTTGTCGGAAGCCTTGTCGAGGCTGCGCTCGAAGTAGACCCCCGGAGAGCGCACGAGCTGGCTGACCACCACGCGCTCAGTGCCGTTGATGACGAAGGTGCCCTTCGGGGTCATGAGCGGGAAGTCACCCATGAACACCGTCTGGCTCTTGATCTCGCCGGTGTTGTTGTTGGTGAACTCGGCCGTGACGAACAGCGGGGCCGAGAAGGTCATGTCCTTGTCCTTGCACTCCTCCACGGAGTACTTGGGCGGTTCGAACCGGTGGTCCCGAAAGGACAGTGACATCGAGCCGGAGAAGTCCTCGATCGGGGAGATCTCCTTGAAGACCTCCTCGAGACCCGAGGTGATCGGAACGTCGTCACGGCCGGAATCGATGGCCTCCTGTACCCGCTCCGCCCAGGCGTCACTACCGATCAGCCAATCGAAGGACTGCGTCTGAAGAGCAAGGAGATCCGGGACCTCGAGGGGCTCGATGATCTTAGCGAACGAGATGCGGGAGGAAGAGCGCGAGGCGGCCAAGGTGGTCCTTCCGGTGGCCTGATCGTCGGGCTGGCGTCGCGGACGTCAAGTATCCGTCGGGGAATGGTCAGGTGATCAGTGTCTCGCTACGGTTGTCAGGAACGGCGGCGGGGGGTGCCCCACCGGTGAGATGATGGCTGCGGGACGCGGAGGCCGACCCCCGGGCGTCCGGCGTAGCGGATGTGCGGCCGACAAGCCGACAACGGGCACGCGAAAGCCTCGCCACGGCATGTGCGCGCGGCGACACGAGTGTCCGCTGAGAACAACGGATCGGTGTATGGGCAAGGGTTTCGCTCAGGGTCCTCGGTGTGGCAGCCGTACAGCCGTGCCACACTCCGGCACGACCAGCGCGCCCCCGCATCGTCCCGGACCGACCGCGAGTACCGCTCCGGACCACGTAACCGGAACCGCCTCGCGGTGCATACCAGCCCCCGAACAGGGCCGACCATCACCAACGGCACGGCGTCGGCGAGGCCGATACAACGAGAAGGGCAGCGCAAACTAGCAGTGTAGCCGAAGGGCACACCGCTGGCAAGGACCTGCGTGATGGGACCAGGCAGGGAGGACGTAGCGCACCGCATCCGCTCCCGACGAGGGTTCGCAAACTTGATGGAACTCCGATCCACAGAGGCCGTCAACCCCCTTCGGAAAACGTCACGAACGGACCCGACCTGCCCATCTGTGCATCGGGCCGCCTGCGGTGGACCTTTCGGGCCTTCCAGACAGCACGTGCCGGGGCACCGCAGAGGGGTGCCCCGGCACGGGGGTGGCCGCCACGGCCACGCCGGGTGGCCGCAAAGGACGCTCCGTCCGGCGACGAGCATTGCCGAACGGAGCGTCCAGGGCAGCGGGGTGCTGCCAGTACTGCTCGGACTGCCGGTACTTACTTGACGGTGACCGTGGCGCCGGCGCCCTCGAGGGCCGCCTTCGCCTTGTCCGCCGCCTCCTTGGCAACCTTCTCCAGGACTGGCTTCGGAGCCCCGTCGACGAGGTCCTTGGCCTCCTTCAGCCCGAGGCTGGTCAGCGCGCGGACCTCCTTGATGACCTGGATCTTCTTGTCACCGACGGATTCAAGGATGACGTCGAACTCGTCCTGCTCCTCGGCGGCCGGCGCCTCGCCGCCCGCACCACCGGCGGCCGGAGCGGCGGCCACGGCGACCGGAGCCGCAGCGGTGACACCGAAGGTCTCCTCGAACTGCTTCAGGAACTCCGAGAGCTCCAGCAGGGTCAGTTCCTTGAAGGCATCCAGCAGCTCTTCGGTCGACAGCTTCGCCATGGTGGCGGTTCCTTCCTCGTCATGCCTGATTCGGGGTGGCCTGCTCGTGACTGCGAGCGACCTGATTGTGATCTCGGGGCGGCACCATGGTGGCGCCGCTCGGCTACTCGGCGGCAGCCTCGGCGGCCGGCTGCTCGGCGACGCCGGCGGACTGGCCTTCGCGCTGCTCGCGCAGCGCCTCGGCGAGCCGGGCCACCTGGGACAGCGGAGCGGCGAAGAGCCCGACAGCCCCGGCCAGCGTGCCCTTCATCGCCCCGGCCAGCTTCGCCAGCAGGACCTCGCGGGACTCAAGATCCGCAAGCTTGCGAATCTCGTCGGCGGTCATCGGCTTGCCCTCGACGAAGCCGCCCTTGAGCACCAGGGCCGGGTTCGCCCGAGCGAAGTCGCGCAGGCCCTTGGCCGCCTCGACCGGGTCGCCGCTGACGAAGGCGACGGCGGTCGGCCCGACGAACAGGTCGTCGAGTCCGGTGACCCCGGCCTGCTCCGCCGCAATCTTGGTCAGGGTGTTCTTGACCACGGAGTAGCGCGTGCCCTCGCCGAGGGCACGCCGCAGCTCGGTGAGCTGGCTCACCGTCAAACCGCGGTACTCCGTGAGCACCGCGGCGGTCGAGCCACGGAACTCCTCGACGATCTCCGCCACCGCGGCGGTCTTCTCAGCTTTCGCCATGGGGCTCCTTCGGGGTGTCGGCTGGTCATCCGGAAACGCCCCTGGAACATGACGAACGCCCCGGCGCAGGCGCACGGGGCGTGAAGGGCGGCGGTGGCGCTACCGGGTGCGTCACCCGGCTGCGTGCATCCGTCACGGAACTTCCCGTCCGTCACCTGCGCGGGCCGCCCGGGGAACCCGGGGCCTTCGGCCGTCGGTCGAACCGGACGAGGAGTGGCCCTCGACGGGAACGGAGACGGCAACCAGCGGTCTTCGGTGTGGAACTGGATATCAGTGTACGCGACTGCTGTACGCGACTGCTGTACGCGACTGCTCGTCGCTGTTCGCTCGCCCGGCGGCCGCACGCATGGCTTCGCGCGGCGATGCCTCCGGACGAGCGAGAGCCGCCGGACGGCTCGGATCAGGCGGCGGCACCCTCGTCGAGAAGGTTGCGGGTGCGGTTCGGGTCGACCGGGATACCCGGGCCCATGGTGGTCGCGAAGGTGATCTTCTTCAGATACCGGCCCTTGGCCGCGGACGGCTTCACCCGGACGATCTCATCCAGGGCAACCGTGTAGTTCTCGATCAGCTGGGTGTCGGTGAAGTTTGTCTTCCCGATGACGATGTGCAGGTTACCCTGCTTGTCTACCCGAAAGTTGATCTTTCCGCCCTTGATGTCGGAGACGGCCTTGCCGATGTCCAGCGTCACGGTGCCGGTCTTCGGGTTCGGCATCAGGCCGCGGGGGCCCAGGACCCGAGCGATCCGACCGACCTTCGCCATCTGGTCGGGCGTCGCGACGGTCGCGTCGAACTCCAGGAAGCCCTCCTGGATCCGGGCGACCAGGTCATCGCTACCGACGATGTCGGCCCCGGCCGCGCTCGCCTCAGCGGCCTTCTCCCCGGCGGCGAAGACAGCGACGCGGGGGGACTTCCCGGTGCCGTGCGGCAGGTTGACCGTGCCACGGACCATCTGGTCGGCCTTGCGAGGGTCGACCCCGAGCCGGATCGCAACCTCGACCGTCGCGTCGTACTTCGTCGTCGAGGTCTGCTGCGCGAGGCGGACCGCCTCCAGCGGGCTGTAGAAGTTCTCCGGGTTGATCTTCTCGGCCGCGGCGCGGTAGGCCTTGCTGCGCTTCATACTGTCTGTCTCCTCGTGGTGATGGCGGACGGCCGTCGAAGGGACGCGGCGACGTGGACACGTCCTGTCCACCCGGCACCTGCGCCCGGCCGCCCTCCCACTGGTCGGTCCGGTGGTGGGGGAACGCGAGGGCGTACTACTCGCCGACCGTGATACCCATGGATCGAGCGGTGCCGGCGATGATCTTCTCGGCGGCCTCGATCGAGGTGGCGTTGAGGTCCGGGAGCTTGGTCTGGGCGATCTCGCGGATCTGCGCTGCGGTGAGTTTGGCAACCTTGTCCCGGTGCGGGGTGCCACTGCCCTTCTCCACGCCCGCGGCCTTGAGGATGAGCCGCGCGGCCGGCGGGGTCTTCGTGACGAAGGTGAAGGACCGGTCGTCGTAGACGGTGATCTCGACCGGCACGACGTTGCCGGCCTGTGACTCGGTCGCCGCGTTGTACTGCTTGCAGAACTCCATGATGTTCACGCCATGCTGACCCAGCGCGGGGCCGACCGGCGGCGCCGGGGTGGCCTTGCCGGCGTTGATCTGGAGCTTGATGATCGCAGCGATCTTCTTCTTCTTGGGAGGCATGTGCTCGTCTTCCTACCGGGGTTCTACGGAGCGGATCAGATCTTCGCGACCTGATTGAACTGCAGCTCGACGGGCGTCTCCCGACCGAAGATCGAGACCAGCACCTTCAGTCTCTGGGCGTCGAGGTTGATCTCGCTGATGGTCGCCGGGAGTGTGGCGAAGGGGCCGTCCATGACGGTGACGGACTCGCCGACCTCGAACTCCTGCACCCGGACGGTCTCGACCTTCTTCTCCTTCGGCACAACCGGGGCAAGGATCGAGAGGACCTCCTCCCGGCGCAGCGGGGAGGGCCGGTTGGTGAGCCCGACGAACCCGGTCACACCCGGGGTGTTACGGACCGCCGACCACGACTGATCGGTCAGATCCATCCGGACGTAGATGTAACCCGGGTACTTCTTCTGCTGGACAAGCTGCCGCTTGCCGTTCTTGACCACCGGGACCTCCTCGGTGGGCACCTCAATCTGGAAGATGTAGTCCTCCATGTTGAGGCTGGAGATCCGGGTCTCGAGATTGGTCTTGACCTTGTTCTCGTACCCCGCATAGGAGTGCACGACGTACCACTCGCCAGGCGCGTCCTCGATCGCCCGCCGCAGGTCGTCGTCGGCGACGGCGTCGGCGGCGTCGTCGGCGTCGGCGTCGGCGGCGTCGGCGGCGTCGTCGGTCAGGGCCGGCGGCACCGTCCCGACCGCCGGAGAGACCGGGAAAGCGCCCTCGGCGGTGGGATCGGCCTCGGGGGCGGGATCGGCCTCGGCGGTGGCGTAGACGTCGCCGAGCTCGGCGCCGGCGTCCGTGCTCGCCACCTCGTCGTGCTCGAACGCCGCGAGGGGATCGAGACGGGCGAGGGCCTCCCCCTGCTCGGAGGAGGCGTGCTCGGGCGACTGGGACACGCGGACGATCCTTACTCTCGTGAACACTTCTGCTGCTGTGGACCCGCGAAGCGGCGCTGCGCGGGCGTGGGGCGGGCCGGACGGGCAGCCAGCTCGCCGATGGGCAGCTCCAGCGACCACCGCCTGCTTCGGCCCCGGCCTGTCCGGCGGTGGGACCCGTCAGCCGAAGATCGCGAGGACCGCCTTCGTGAGGCCGAAGTCGAGGGTGGCCACGAACGCCGTCATCACGCTGACGAAGACAAGCACGACCAGCACATAAGTGATCAGCTCACTCCGCCCGGGGTAGACAACCTTCCGCAGCTCCGCCATGACCTCGCGGATGAACACAAGTGGCCGATACCGACGTCGACCCGCGGCACGCGTAGCCCGCTTGGGGCGCGGTGCCGCGTCACGGGTATCGGTCGCCACTCAACTCCACCCACTCCGTCATCGAACCAGCGTCATCGGACCAGCCAGGTCATCGGACCAGCCAACTGTCGAACAGCGCAGGGGCGACAGGACTCGAACCTGCAACCGCCGGTTTTGGAGACCGGTGCTCTACCAATTGAGCCACGCCCCTAGACACACACCCGGATCCTTGCGACCGCTACGCCACCATACCCCGGCTATGCGCTACGTAGCGCATAGCCCAGCCGCACGGTGATGTACCGGAATGGGTACCCGAGCGGATCGAGCATACCCCTTTGCCGCCTGGACTCCGCGTACGGCGATCGCGTCGAGGGGGTAGCGGGGGGGCGAGGAGGCTGGCAGCCTGTCACGGAGGTTCGAATGGATGCGGCCGGACGGGCCGGAAGACCGTTGCCGGAGGGTCCGGACGGATCCCACGGTACGTCCACGTGCATCCGACACGCGTGTGACAGCCGTGGCAGCATGGCGGCCATGAGCAGGATCTCGCACCGCATCGGGGGGATCGCCCCCTCCGCAACGCTCGCCGTCGACGCCACCGCCAAGGCGATGCGCGCCGCGGGCCGCGACGTGATCGGGTTCGGCGCCGGGGAGCCGGACTTCCCAACCCCGGACCACATCGTCGCCGCCGCCGAGAAGGCATGCCGTGAGCCCCGCATGCACCGCTACAGCCCGGCCGCGGGCCTGCCGGAGCTGAAGCAGGCCATCGCCGAGAAGACCGCCCGAGACTCGGGGGTGATCGTCTCACCGAGCCAGGTCCTGGTGACCAACGGCGGCAAGCAGGCTGTCTACGCGGCGTTCGCGACGCTGCTCGACCCGGGGGACGAGGTGCTCCTGCCCGCCCCGTACTGGACGACCTACCCGGAGTCGATCCGGCTGGCCGGGGGTGTCCCGGTCGACGTCGTCACCGGTCCGGAAGCCGGGTACCGGGTGACGGTGGAACAACTGGAGGCGGCACGCACCCCGCGGACCAAGGTTCTGCTGTTCAACTCCCCGTCGAACCCGACCGGCGCCGTCCACACCCCCGAGGAGGTCCGCGCGATCGGACGGTGGGCCGAGCAGGCCGGGATCTGGGTCATCAGCGACGAGATCTACGAGCATCTGGTCTACGGCGAGACAAGGTTCGCCTCCGTTCTCGCCGAGGTACCTGAGCTCGCCGAACGCTGCATCATCGTCAACGGGGTCGCGAAGACCTACGCGATGACGGGATGGCGGGTCGGTTGGCTGATCGGGCCGGCGGACGCCGTGGCCGCCGCGACCAACCTCCAGTCCCACGCGACGTCGAACGTCTCGAACGTCGCCCAGGCCGCCGCGCTTGCCGCGGTCGCCGGCCCGCTGGATGCGGTCGCCACGATGCGCACCGCCTTCGACCGCCGCCGGCAGACGATGCACCGCCTGCTGTCGCAGACGCCCGGGATCCGCTGCCCACTGCCCGACGGGGCGTTCTACTGCTATCCGTCGGTGCGGGACGTGCTCGGGCGCACCCTGCGCGGCCGTATCCCCACCACGTCCGCGGATCTGTGCCAGCTGATCCTCGAGGAGGCTGGGGTCGCGATCGTGCCGGGTGAGGCCTTCGGCACTCCCGGCTTCGCCCGGCTGTCCTACGCGCTGAGCGACGACGATCTCGTCAAGGGAGTCAGCCGCCTCTCCGCCCTGCTCGCCGAGGCGGCCTGAGGCCGCCG
>NZ_CDWWXA010000003.1:85750-91333 GCF_977971845.1 Frankia sp. CeCAU1
TCAAGACCTTTTTGCCGTCGCATCGGGTGGTGAGATTCACCACCACCAGGTTGTCGTCGAGCTTCTTCTCGACCATGCCACGCACGGACACCGTCGCGCCGGCGCCGTCGTCGGGCACGATCACCGGGGAGGAGAACTTCACCCCGAACTCGACCACGGCGCCCGGGTCCCCGAGCCAGTCCGTGACCAACCGCGCGGCCGTTGCCATGGTCAGCATGCCGTGCGCCAGCACTCCCGGCAGGCCGGCCTCGGCGGCCGCCCGATCGCTCCAGTGAATGGGGTTGAAGTCGCCGGATGCACCGGCATACCGGACAAGATCATCCCGACGCAACGGGAAAAGTCGCTCCGGCAGCTCGGTGCCGACCTCGACGTCGTCGTAGCTCACCGTGGCGGTCATCGTTCTCCAGATCGTGAGGACGCCCGGGGTCGCCCGGAACGTGCGCAACGCGCGGTCACCGGAGCCGAGCGGGGCCGGCGGGACTCCGACAACCCTGTCGGCAAAGGTGTCATTGGCGCCTCGGCGGAGCCGTCCCGCGCGAGACCAGCCCACACACGCCGGTGGCGACCTGCTCTCCGTAGATCGTGGCGAACTGGTAGTTGACGACGAGCACCTCGTTGGTCCCCACGGACCGGATGCCGGTCAGGGTCGAGGTGCAGATCAGCTCGTCGCCGGCCACCACCGGCCGAAGCAGCATGAAACGTTCCTCGCCGTGGACGACCAGGGAGAAGTCGAGGCCGAGCTCCGGATCGTCGGTGGGCACCCCGAGGGTTCCGGGGATCACTGTGATGAGGAACGTGGGTGGAGCCACGAGATCGGGATAACCAGCGGCCTTCGCGGCCTCCAGATCGTGGTACAGCGGGTTGTCGTCCCCGATCGCTTCGGCGAACCTCCGGATGTGCTCGCGCCCGACCTGGAACGGGGCGGGGGAAACCGAGCTTCGTCCCACGAAGTCCTGATTGAGCGGCATCGCAACTCCGATCGCGCCATCAGCGGGATGACCAGGGTGTCTCTACGTGGTTACCACATCGCCCGCCATCGGTCGATAATCTGGGCTGGCATGCCAGGAAGCCGGCCAAGGACTTCCCTGACCGGCTACCGGTGCGGAACGTAGATACGTGCACGGAGGATTCAGCGACCCCGCCCGTCCAGGTGGGGACGGGCGCCCGGACGCGCCGATGGGCAGCCGCCGGAGCAACGTCAGCGCGTCTCGCGGTGCTCCGTGTGCTTGCCGCAGTGCGGGCAGAACTTCTTCAGTTCGAGGCGGTCCGGGTCGTTGCGACGGTTCTTGCGCGTGATGTAGTTCCGGTGCTTACACACCTGACACGCCATCGTGATCTTCGGGCGTACATCAGTGGCGGCCACGGCGTGATGCCTCTTCCTAAGTCGGTTGCTGAACAGGTCAGGCGGCGCGGCGAACCGCGATCCCGCACGGGCTCCGCGGTAGGCCGCACACTGCTGGTAGCGGTGGCCGGACTTGAACCGGCGACACAGCGATTATGAGCCGCTTGCTCTGCCAGACTGAGCTACACCGCTAGGATGGTCCACCTGCTTGCGGCGGCCCGGCCAACATCTTACCCCGCGGGAGGACCGGCGGACATCCCCCCCGGACACGAACCCACCCGAAGGCGGAACGTGGAGCCCCTTTACGGAATCGAACCGTAGACCTTCTCCTTACCATGGAGACGCTCTGCCGACTGAGCTAAAGGGGCGAGGTCGCGGAGCTCAGGTTACACGACGACAGGCGGGGTTGGGTGACCCCCTCACCCACTTCGTCCCCGAACCCGCCGGTCCCCCCGGCGACCGGTCCTCCCGGCGACCGGCGTGAGGGCCCCCGCAGGCCCCGTCGGCGCTACGCCGGCCGAAAACGACCCCCCTGCCCTGACCGCCAGGTCCACCCCATGACACGCCAGTACGCCCGACCCTCACTCCGTTCCATCGAAACATGCGGAGATTGCCGACGGGAACAACTATCCGTAGCGACCTACCTGGACGCCACTCACACTGATAGCTGTAAGTAATCTCTTCGATGCTTAGCGTGTGGAGCACCCGTTGGTGCGCCGCTGCCGGCGTGGCCAACCGCCTGGCGAGCCTCCCCAGCATCGCCTCCCGAGCATCGAGGGTTGCCCATGCGTCCTACGCACCGTTCCAGCCGGTATCCGACGACACGCGAGGTCCGGCCCGGTCCCACCGCCGGCGACACCGTGCCTACGACCACCACCCTGCCGACCACCACCCCCACGTCTGGCCGTCCGGATGAAGAAGGCCACGGCCCTCCTCCGGGGTCGACGCGGCGGCGGGTCGACACCCGCCCGTCCCTGCTGCCAATCCCCCTCCCCCGGCGGGTGACGAGCATCGCGGCGCTGGCCATCACCGCGGGGGCGTTGACCGCGACCACCGGAGTCGCCCAGGGCGCGGTGCCGTCCCCGACCTGGCCACGGGGGATCGACGTGGCCTCCTGGCAGCATCCCGGCGGCGGCCCCATCAACTGGACCGCAGCGCGCGGCTCCGGCCTGAGCTTTGCGATCATTAAGGCCACCGAAGGACCGAACTACACCAATCCGTACTTTGCCGCGGACCGGGACGCGGCCGCCAAAGCCGGTCTGGTGGTCGGGGCCTATCACTACGCGCGGCCGGCGCGGCCGATCTCGACCGCGGTGGACCAGGCACAGCGCTTCATCACGGTGAGCGGGCTGACCCGCGCCGCCGGGCAGCTGGCCCCCGTACTTGACCTCGAGGACGACGGAGGACTCGATCCCGCCGAGCTGGCCGCCTGGACGCGGGCGTTCCTCGAGAAGATCGAGACCGAGACCGGCCGGGCGCCCATCCTCTACACGTACCGCTCGTTCTGGACCAAGAAGCTGGCGGACAACCACAGCTTCGCCCGGTATCCGTTCTGGTTCGCCATCTACAACAACAAGGCGACCCCGGGCTGGCTGCCCGGCGGCTGGACCAAGTGGGCGCTGTGGCAGTACACCTCGGGTGGAAATGTCCCGGGGATCATGGGCAATGTCGATCTGAACGTACTGTGCTGCACGCTGACCGCGCTCGCCGCGCAGGCCGACGGCACCCGCAGCGAGATCGAGAAATGGTACGCGACCGCCGGGCTGACCCGTCTGGCCGTTGGGACGCCCGTCGACAGCGAACTGCCCGCCGGCGGTGGCGGTCGCTGGCAGCGTTACTCCAACGGCCTGGCCTTCTGGTCCGTGACGACCGGCGTACAGGCCCTGCACGGATCCATCGCGACGAAGTTCCTGGAGCTGGGCGGAACGAACAGCTTCCTGCGCCGGCCGGTGAGCGGTGTCGAGTACGCCACGGCCCCGGAGACGCTTCAGGCGAAGTTCCAGGGTGGCTGGATCTACTGGCACCCGGCCATCGGCGCGCACGAGGTCCACGGCCGCATCCTGCGGACCTATCTGGGCCTCGGTGGCACGACGTCGAGCCTCGGGCTTCCGATCACCGACGAGTACTCGGTCCCGGGCGGACGGGAGAGCACCTTTCAGTTCGGCAAGCTCCGCTGGAGCGCGGCGACGAACGCGGTCACGACACTGCCGGCCGGCAAGAACGGCACCGGCAAGAACGGCACCGGCAAGAGTGGCGTGGGTGTGGCGGGTGGCGCCGGCACCGCTCCCTGATCGTGTCCCGGGCCGGAGAGAACCGCCTCCGGCCCGACGGACACAACGATGGGTGACGGCGGCCTACCGTGGGTATCGCACCTACGCGGCGGAGAGGTGGTCGTATGACTACCGAACAACGACGGACCGCACCATGCGGGCAGAGCGATCCGCCGCGAGTACGACCGGGGAGGATGAGATGGCAGGAACACGGGTGGCACGCCCGCTGAACGGATGGCTCACCTTCGCCGCCGTCATCATGTTCATCGTCGGCTTCCACAACCTGATCTACGGCATTGCGTCCCTGCGCGACTACACCGTCGTGGTGAACAACCTCAACGGCGGGACCAGCGTGATCTACGCCGACACCACCTTCTGGGGCTGGTTGTGGATCGTGGTCGGCGTCGTCGAGATACTGATCGCCTTCGGCATCGCGGCCCGTAACGAGGCCGCCCGCTGGGGAGGTGTCGCAATCGCGACGATCAACGCCATCGGGCAGCTGGCGTTCCTTGCAGCGTTCCCGGTCTGGTCCGTCGTCATCATCGCGATCGACGTAGTCGTCATCTACGTACTGTGCACCTACGATGCTCCTCGGGCCAGAGCCGGGTACGAGGAGCCGTATCCGAGCGACCAGGCCGGGGTCTCCGCCGGGCGTGAGGCCGGAGTCGGTCGCCTCACCGAGACCGGTGGCACCCGGGTGATCTCCGGGGGCGGCGCCCGGCGCGAAGAGGGTCCGCGGCCGCCCACCACCGGCTGAACGGCGGCTCGCGGTCAGGCGGTCAGCTCGCGGTTAGGGTGCCGGATCGGCCAGCCCCGCCCGCCAGGTGGCGCACCGCAGGGCGTAGTCGGTGAGATGACGGTCGGCGAAGACGCGGGCGTCCCAGTTCTCCGGCATCGCCTCGGCGAGATCACGCCAAAGGTAGGCCATGGCGGGTAGCCCGTCGGTCAGGACCAGCGGACGGGCCTCGTAGGCCTCGCCTTCGAAGGCGTCGAGGATCGCCCGTTCCCGTGCGGCAAGCCCCAGGAGGACGAGGCCGGCGGTGGCCCGATCCGGCCCGTCCGCCTCGGCCGTGGGCACGAGGCCCGGATAGAGCCGACCACGCAGCCGGGCGGCCCGCCAGCCGGTGACCGTGGCGGGCCCCACCTCGGGTACGCGTCCGATGAGCGCCCGCACGACCTCGGGGAACAGCAGCGTCCCGTAGACGAACAGCGGGACCGCGCGCTCCGCATCAGCCGATGACATGAGGCAACGGTAGTGCCCCGGCCGTGGCGGCCCACGGGTGACCGTCCACGGCCGGCATCCGGCTGGGAACCGGTCCTAGAGTGAGCAGACGTGAACGACAACGCGGCGCTGGCCGCCCAGGTTCGGACTGCTTCCCAGCTGACCGGGACATTCCTGCTCCGGTCGGGCCGGACAAGCACCGAGTACTTCGACAAGTACCTCTTCGAAGCCGACCCGGCGCTGCTCGCCGCGGTGGTGGCCGGGCTCACCGAACTGGTGCCGCCCGGCGCGGAGATCCTCGCCGGACTCGAACTCGGCGGAGTGCCCCTCGTGACTCTGCTCTCCCAGCGCACCGGCCTGCCCGCCCGGTTCGTCCGGAAGAAGGCCAAAGAATACGGCACCCGACGCATCGCGGAGGGCGGCGACGTCACCGGACGCCACGTCGCCCTCGTCGAGGACGTGGTCACCTCCGGTGGTGCCGTGCTCGACGCGACCCGGGTACTGCGGGATGCCGGAGCGGTCGTGGAACACGTGCTCTGTGTGATCGACCGGCAGGAGGGCGGCCGGGAGAGACTCGCCGAGCTCGGTCTGACGTTGCACCCCGTCCTGACCCGGGCGGACCTGGAGGCCGCAGCCGCGGACACCTGACCGCCCGGCGACGAGGACCATCCGCGGCCGCACATTCACAGGCCCGGAGCGATGCTCCGGGCCTGTGAATCCGAGCCTGTGTAGAAGCATGATCCCCGGGA
>NZ_CDWWXA010000004.1:0-64310 GCF_977971845.1 Frankia sp. CeCAU1
GGGGGGGCACGTGGGGGGGCTGGTCCCTGGTCCACGGCATGCGCCGCCGATGTCCAGGGGCCCGACCGCCTCCGGAGAGGGGCACCGGGTCGGTGAGTATGGGCGACATGGGGATCACTGTCGACCGCGGACCTTTCGGCTTCTTGTGATCTACCTGTGCGCAGGCTGTGAAGCTCGGTCGGGGTGCGTCGGGCTGGTCAGGCGGGCAGGCTCGGACGGGACCGTCTCCGAGGGGGGGAGGCATCGGGGCAGCTCGACCATGAAGGCGGTGCGTCCCGGCTCGCTCGTGGCCCGCACGTGCCCGTGATGTGCCTCGACGACGGCGGCGACGATGGCTAGCCCCAGCCCGGTGCTACCGGCGGCGCGGGACCGCGAGCTGTCGCCGCGCGCGAAGCGTTGGAAGACCTCGGGGAGCAGATCCGGGGGGATGCCCGGGCCGTCGTCCACGACCGCGAGGATCGCCGTGGGGCCGCTCACGGTCAGGCTCGCCGTGACCTGGGTGCCAGGCGGCGTGTGGGTGCGGGCGTTGGCCAGCAGGTTCGCGAGAACCTGGTGCAGGCGGGCCGGGTCCCCGGTGACCGTGACCGGCTCCTCGGGCAGGTCGAGAGCGAAGCGGTGGCCCGGGGCAGCCACGTGCGCGTCGTTGACCGCGTTGACGATCAGCCGGGAGACGTCCACCGGTTCCCGGACCAGGTCCCGACCGGAGTCGAGCCGGGCGAGCAGCAGCAGGTCGGAGACCAGCGCCGTCATCCGCGCGCTTTCGGACTCGACCCGGCTCATCGCGTAGGTGACGTCCGCGGGGACGTGCTCGCGGGTCCGGCGGGTCAGTTCGGCGTACCCGCTGATCGCCGCGAGCGGAGTGCGCAGTTCGTGGCTGACGTCGGCGAGGAACTGGCGCATCCGCATCTCGCTTGCGTGGCGGGCGGCCAGCGCGGCACCGATGTGGCCGAGCATCCGGTTGAGCGCCGCCCCGACCTGGCCGACCTCTGTGCGCGGGTCGGTGTCGACCTGCGGCACCCGCACCGACAGGGCCACCTCACCCCGGTCGAGGGGTAGCTCGGCGACCCGGGAGGCCGTCGCGGCGACCCGCCGCAGCGGTCGCAGCGTGACGCGGACGATCGCCGTGCCGGCGATCGCGGCGGCCGCGACCCCCACCAGCGCCACCACCCCAGCGATCATTGTCATCCTGGTGAGGGTCGCGTTCACCTGTTTCATCGGCAGCCCGGTGACGACGATCATATCGTCATGGGTGGTCCTCGCGAGGAGCCGATAGTCACCCT
This sequence comes from Frankia sp. CeCAU1, assembly GCF_977971845.1. Taxonomy (NCBI): domain Bacteria; kingdom Bacillati; phylum Actinomycetota; class Actinomycetes; order Frankiales; family Frankiaceae; genus Frankia; species Frankia sp. CeCAU1. Next base: position 1,281 of record NZ_CDWWXA010000004.1, read on the forward strand.
GATCGCCGAACGCCCGGGTATACGGCCGCAGGTAGGCGGGAATGCCCGCGACGACGGCGGTCTCGGCGGTGGTCAGCTCCTTCCCCCCGCCGGCGGTATCGATGAAGGCCCCGTAGGTTCCATCCTCGCCCACGACGGCTCCCAGCGTTCCCGGATCGACCGGTCCACGGAAGAACCGGCGAACCCGCAGCTGCTGCGGGCTGAGGCTGGACGGCTGGTCGGCGGCAGCGGAGTCGGTGGCGGCAGCGGAGTCGGTGGCGGCAGCGGAGTCGGTGGCGGCAGCGGAGTCGGTGGCGGCCGGGGCCGGGAGGGCCGGGAGGGCCGGCAGGGCCGGGAAGGACGGGAGGTTCTGGAGAAAGGTGGGTTCCGGCCGGTCCCATCGCCCGCTGGCCTCCCGCAGCCGCCTGTCGAGCTGGTCGACGAGGACACCTCGCAGCGCGACGGCGGTGACGAACACGATCACCAGCGAGACGGTCGCCAGCAGGAGCATCAGGAGGGCGAGCAGCCGGGTGCGCAGTGACCAGCGCGAGGGCGCGACCGGCACGATCCGGACCCGGTGAGCCGGGGAGCTCATGCCGGGCCCGGCGAGGTGCCCCTCGATGACGGGGCGGCGGAGGTCCTCGGTGCCAGCGCCGGATCGGCCGGCCGCAGGACGTACCCGGCCCCGCGCATCGTGTGGATCATCGGGGGGCGGCCGGCGTCGATCTTCTTGCGCAGGTACGAGACATAGAGCTCGACGACGTTCGCCTGGCCGCCGAAGTCGTAGTTCCAGACCCGGTCGAGGATCTGGGCCTTGCTGAGCACCCGGCGTGGGTTGCGCATGAAGAAGCGCAGCAGCTCGAACTCGGTGGCGGTGAGGTGCACCGGCTGGCCGGCGCGCTGCACCTCCCGGCTCTCCTCGTCCATCGTGAGGTCGCCGACGACGAGCCGGGCGCCCTGCAACGCCTCGGTGGTGCGCGCGGCGCGGCGCATCAGTCCGCGCAGCCGCGCGACGAGCTCCTCGAGACTGAACGGCTTCGTGACGTAGTCGTCGCCGCCGGCGGTGAGCCCCGCCACCCGGTCCTCGACGGCGTCCCGGGCGGTCAGAAACAGCACTGGTACGTCCGGGCTCTCCGCCCGCAGGCGCCGAAGCACCTCCAAGCCGTCCATGTCGGGCAGCATGATATCGAGAACGACCGCGTCCGGCCGGAAGTCGCGGGCGAGCCGCAGCGCTCCGCGACCATCCGCGGCGCTGCGCACTTCCCACCCCTCGTAGCGCAGCGCCATCGACAGCAGCTCCGCCAGTGTTGTCTCGTCGTCCACCACGAGGACCCGCACCGATTGCATGGTGTCAGCTTCGCCTCCTTGGCTGGCTGTTACCTGAGGTCTTGCTGTGAGCCTGCTGTGAATGCCGGGCCTGTGAATGCCCGGCGGGGCCGCGGAATCGTAGGCGTGCCACTCGCCGCGATGTCCATCGACGAGACAACCGGGACCCCCTCGAATGGCAGCCTCTCCCGGGGTGGCGGGCCGGACGGCTCCGATGGGACGGACACCACGCTCGACCAGGCATTGCACAACATTTTGCCAAGATTTTATCTTGGTGAGACCAATGAGGGCGAGAGTAGTGAGGGATGGGTTGATCTCAATGGGATCACAATGTGATCTGTCGTCGGGTTGACCGTCGGAGTATCCCCCTTCAGGGGGTTCACCTGCGCAAACTGGGTAGGTGCACAGCATGGCTCGCCACAGTCGTCCTCGGTCCGCCGTCCGCGGTAACCGTCCCCGTATCGTGCGCCGGGTGTTACTGCCCACCGCAACTCTGGTCACCGTGGGAGTCGTGACCGTGGGTACGGCGTTTGCCTGTTCCAGATCGCCCTCAGTGGCGTCGGTTCCCGGGGAAACCAGCCGCGTCGTCGCTGCCGTGGCTCGCGGCGCAGGCACCTTCCCGCCGTCGGCCGGGGATGCGGACGCGATTGCCGAGGCGGTCCGGACGAGCTCGTTCACCGCGCATGTTCCGCCGCAGAACTACGAGGTCACCGGAACCACCCTGGCCGCCAGCGACCCGAGCTGGGCACTGACCGAGCTGCGCCCGACCGTGGCCGATCTCGACCGGGCCGAGGGTGTACTGCATCACACGGGCTCCGGGTGGGAACTGGTCCAGCTCGGTACCTACGAGGTCGGGTGTGGCGTCGCGCCCGAGGCGGTGCTGGACGACCTCGGCCTGCAGTGCCCGCCACGGGACGGCGCGGTCTTTCCGACCTGATCTCCGGGAGTTCCAGGATCTCCGGGCGGCGGCTGTGCCTGCCGGGACGGCCGGAGCGTCAGGGGATGTAGACGATGTCCCAGAGCCGAGCGGTCATGTCGGTACTGGTGGTGGCGAGCAGGAGGCCGTAGGGGGCGAACGCGCAGCTCATCACCGTGCTGCTGTGCCCGGTGAGGGTGGCGATCGCGGACCCGGTCGCGACGTCCCACAGTTGCGCGGTGTCGTCGGTGCTCGCCGTCGCCAGCAGGTGGCCGTCCGGGGAGAAGGCGCAGCTCTGCGCCGAACCCGGCAGAGTGAGCACGGTGGTGCCGCTGGAGGCGTCGGTGAGCCGGGTGCCCTCGTTGCCGCTCGTCGCGAGCAGCCGGCCGTCGGGGGAGAAGGCGCATCCGCCGGCGAAGTTCGTGTGCCCCGGCAGGCTCATGATGATCTCGCCAACCGTGACGTCCCACAGCAGGGTGGACTCCGCGCCGGCGGTGACCAGCAGCCGGCCGTCGGGGGAGAAGGCGCAGCCGTAGACCGAGCCGCGATGGCCGTTGAGGGTGGCAAGGTTTTTCCCGGTCGACGAACCCCACAGCCGGACGGTGCGGTCGGTACTGGTCGTGGCGAGCAGGCTGCCGTCCGGGGAGAAGGCGCAGCCGTACACGGGTCCCCGGTGCCCGGTCAGGGTCACCGTCTGGCGGGCGGCGTCAACGTCCCAGATGCGGGCCGTCTTGTCGCTGCCGGTGGTGGCGAGCAGCTTGCCGTCCGGGGAGAAGGCGCAGCCGTGCACGACCAGGCTCTTGCGCCCGCTGAGTGTGACCGACGTTCGGCCGGTGGCGACGTCCCACAGCCGGGTGCCGTCCTTGCTGGTGGTGGCGAGCAGCTTGCCGTCCGGGGAGAAGGCCGCGGAGGTGACGTCGCGTTCGTGTCCCTTGAGGGTGGCCCGCGCGGTGACCTCGACGTGGTGGGACGGGCGGCTGCTGCGCTCGAAGCCGCGCAGGTCCGCCGGCACCGCCGATCCCATCGGCACCGGCCCGGACGGGAGTGTGGTCGCCAACCAGTCGGCGTCGCGGACCGGAGTGCCGGGTGCCGCGTGGGTGTGGATGAGGCTACCCGGCGCCTCGGCGGCCAGGTCGAACAGGGAACCGTCGGTGAGGCGGACCCGCGCCAGCACGGCGCTCGCGTCGAAGCGCTCCCCGGGCTCGACGAGCCAGCGCACCATCGTCGCCCGCCCGCCGGGGATGTCCCAGCGAGCCGGTTGCAGGACCGGATTCGGGCGCGCCGCGGTGGTCCGGCGGGTGGAGACCGAGCTTGCCCAGGCTGCGGCGCCGAGCACCACGGCGAGCTCGGGATCGGCGGGGAGGTAGATCTGCTGCCCCGGCCAGTCGGTGCCGACCCCGAGCCGACCTTCGAGGATGTCGGTGACGACCGGGATCCGGGAGCTGCCCCCGACGAGGAGCACCCCACTCAGCTTGTCCGGTCCGTAACCGGAAGACTTCAGCAAGTGCTGGCAGCAGGCCATCGTACGGGCCAGGATGGGGGAGGCGAGCTGGGCGAACCGGTCACGCTGCATGCTGACCAGCAGGCCGGCCGGGCTGAAAACATCCTCCACCACGGCGATGTCGGAGAGTTGATGTTTCACTGCCCGGGCGAAGTCGAGCAGCTCGTGGCGGGTCCGGTTGGCCGTGGTCTGGAACGTCTCGCCGATCCCGGGCGGATTCAGTAGCGGTTCCAGCCCCGGCCCGTACAACCCCAGGATCTCGTCGAACAGAATCTGGTCGAGTTCGCGGCCGCCGCAGTCGTGCAGAGCCGAGTGGGAGAGCATCTCGTGCCGGCCGTCCTCACCGACCGCGACCAGCGCCCCCTCGAACGTCCCGCCGCCCAGGTCGTACACGAGCATGAGCGAGCCGGGCTCGGGCGCGGCGCCGACCACCGGCGACCAGGCCGCCGCGACCGGCTCGGCGAGCAGGTCCACGTCGACGAACCCGGCGGCCTCCGCCGCGGCGATCATCGTCCGGCGCAGCGGGCCGGCGGGATCGTAGCTCGCCGGTATCGTGACGACGGCCCGCGACAGCGCCGCACCACCGAGCTGCTGTTCGGCCTCGGCCTTCAGCGCGGACAGCACCGCGGTCACCAGCACGTGCGCCGGATAGCCGCGGCCGTCGAGTGACACGGCGCTGTCCCGGGCCAGATCGCGCTTGACCTCGCCGCGGTATGCCGCGGGCCAGATCCGCTTGCGCCGCTCGGCGAGCGTGCCGACGATCAGGCTACCGCCATCCACGAAGACCGACGCGGGCCAGCTCGCCGAGCCGCTCGCGGGCTCCTTCACCGGTTCGATGCGACCGTCGACGGCCAAGGCGGCCGAGGCACTGCAGGTGCCGTAGTCGATGGCGAGGATCGGCTCGCCCACAGCACCCCCTGTCCACGTTTCCAGTGGGCAGATCGTAGCGATGTCGACAAAGCCACCAGCGACACCCTCATCAGTGGGGCGAACGCCGGGACCGAATGTTTGTGACCGGTTGCCCCCCGTGGCGGCTTTCACCGGTGCGGACAACGGCGGCCGGCGCTTGTCGGCATGAACAGGCGGACTGCCGACCTTCCCCGACGATCGACAGTCCGCGGAATCACGCCGGTGCGCCCCCGATTCGGCACCAAGCCATCTCGCTCCCCCGACGATCCGGCCCGAACCCGTCGCACCGGCGCGGTCCCTGCCCTCGATCCTGGTAGTTCCGATGGGCCGACACCATCCCTCAATCATCGGGGGAGAGCGGATGATCTCCGGCCGTTACCGATCCGTCCGGGTAATCCATCGGCTGGGGCGCCAGGGCACGCGACGCAGGTCGCCCATGGCTGCCGCCAGTCCGGCTACCTGCTCGGCGGCCTGCTTGCCGAGATCAACGGCCACGGTGCGCGGTAGCGAGGACCCCTCGCCCGGGATCGTGCGCAGCCGGGCGACCACCGGTCCGAGCCGGATGATCTGAAGGTACCCCGCGAGCGAATCGCCGGTGACGAGATGCAGATGGGCGGACCCGGCCGTGCCGTCCGTGACGGGCCTGGCCCGGGCGACCAGGCGTCGGGTGAGTGCGGCGGCCCTCCGGTTGTTGCGCAGCAGCCACCGCGAGTCGTCCAGCCGGTACAGATCCGCGTCCGGGGTACCCAGCCAGATCGCGTGCCCACGGTGCACCGCCTGGATCTCACGGCCGTCCGCCTCGGGATTCGTGCCGTCACCGGGGATCGGTTGGTCAGCCGGATGGGCCGTCGCGACGTCGGGAGATCTGATCCGCCACATGCCGACGGGGAGCGCCTCCGGTCCCAGGAACGACCCGCGGAAGGCCGCCCAGAGACGACAGGACCGCGGATGACCCTCATCCTCGCCGTCTCCCCCGCCCATCCTGACGAGGGTGTGACCGAAGCCGGCGCAGGGCAATCCCTCGAAATCAAGGGGCCTCAATCGAGGAGGCTCAGCCGAATCCGAGCTCGCGGGCCCAGAGGGCGGCCGCGGTGCTGGGCGGGATCGTCGCCGGGGCGTCGGGATGGCTCGCCACGTACTTCGCCTTCGCCGTGCGCAGATAGTCGGCGACGACACTGGCCTTGACGTTCATCGCCCGCGCCGCTTCCCGGTGGGACATACCCCGGCAACCGACGAGGACCATCACCTCGGCCTCCCGCGGGGAGGGCCGGTGCAGGCGGCGCCGTCGGCGGGCGGCGTCGAAGATTCGATCGAGCAGGTCGTGCACGGCGGCGGCGGTCATTCCCCACTCGCCGCGCAGCTCGTCAATGAGGTCGCCCTGGGCGAGTCCGCGCAGCAGGTTCCGTTCCCCGGGGCCGATCTCGCCCCGGGACAGCGGTCGCCGGTGCGCATCCTCCAGCAGAAACCCGGCGAGGCGGGCGGAGACGTGGAAGCTACCCCCGGCGACGGCGGTCACCGCCGCCACGAACTGCTGGGCCGGGGCGGTCTTCTCGACGAAGCCGCGAGCCTGCGCGGCGACCGCGTCGAGGACCTCGTCCGGTGTCGCAACCCCGGAGGTCGCCAGCACCCGAAGACCGCGTCGATGCAGGTCGGCCACGGCGGCGGCCCCGGACACCCCGGGCAGGTGCAGGTCGCACACCACGATCCCGGGCGTGGTGTCCCGGTCGAAGGTCTCCAGGCTCGGGGCTGGCGCCAGCACGGAGAACCCCGCGCCGGCGAACCTGGCGGCCAGCGATTCGGTGGCGATCGGATGATCGTCGATGATCGCCACCGGGACCGGCCGGCGATCGACGCTCATCGGCCGGTCCCGGGCGCGCCGGCTCCGGTCGGCTCGGCGGCGGGCCAGCGGAAGGTCACCTTCGTCCCATCGCCCGGCCAGGCGGTCACCAGGGTCTCCCCGCCATACCGGCGCAGGGCGGAATAGCTTCCGGTCATGCCCCCGCCCGCTCGGACGGAGCCGGGATCGAACCCCACGCCCCTGTCCCGGACGACCACCAGCACCGAATCCGCGTCGCCCTCGACGAAGAGGTGGACCTCGTCGGTGCTGGCGGAGTGTCGGACCACGTTGCGCAGGGCCTCCCTCGTCGCGGCCACCAGTGCCTCGCGGACCTCCGCGGGCGGTTCGCCCTTGATCGACACGAAGGGCACCAGGGCGAGCCCCTCGTCGGCGAAGGCGTCCACGACCGCGGACATCATCTCCTCGAGGCCGTTCTGGGTGGAGTCCGGTGAAGCCGTGCCGTCGACGGCCAGGGCCCGCGGGTCCATCCCGCGTGGATCCATGATGATCCGACGCGCCCGCTGTGCCCCGCGCCGGGCCTCCCGGACGAGTGCCGGTGAGGGCACTCCACCGGCGGCGACATGATCGACGACGGGGAGCAGGTAGTCGTGGATCTCCCGATGGGTGATCTCACGCTGGCGCAAGCTCTCGGCCTCCTTCTCCTGCTCGATCGCGAGCCGCCCGGCCGCCGCGGCCTCGTCCTGGGCGGCCGCGGTCGCAGCGGAGAGCGCGCGCAGCTCGCGGGCGATGAGCATGGCGACGACGTACCACAGGGCGAAGCCCAGCAGGTCCGAACCGAGCTTGAGGGAGACGTCCGGCAGCACGGCCAGGCTCCATGCCGCCATCAGGACGGCCACCGCACCGACCGCGAGCAGCGTCAGCCCGAGGCCGAAGCCGATGCCCGCGGGTGCGACGAGGCTGAACGGCACGAGCTCAGTCATGATCTTGTTGCGTTCGTCGGGTTGCGCGGCTCTGGACCCGACGAGCATCAGCGCCACGCAGAAGGCGACGTCCGCCAGGACCAACCGGGGGGACAGCCGGCCCGGCCGCCGCCAGACCCGCCAGGTGAACCAGGATGCCTCGACGGCTGCGGCAGCCACGATCAGCACGGCGATCCACGGGTGGCGCAGGCGAGCCCAGCCGAAGAGCGGGATGATCACGAACGTCGCACAGGCTGCTCGGGTGTAGCCGACCATCCGGGACATACGTTGCTCGGTACGTTGGATGACGTCGCAGGAGGAAGCCGCCGATCCGACCAGCCCGGTCATAGTGCGCAACGGTAGCGAGCCAGCCACAGATCGACCAGTGCCTGCCAGTGCCTGACCAGAAGGAGCGGGCATCTGGTCGTCCCGGTGTGTGAAGAGCGCCATCCGGGCACCGCAATCAGATGCAGACCACGTATCCCGTCACCGTCACGGTCCCGCCGCCGGGTCCCGGCCCGACGCCACCCGAGCCCTCGCAGCCCTCGCCGATCCCCGATCCTGTTCTGCCCGGTCCCGAGCCGACGCCACCCGAGCCCGCGCCGGATCCGGTACCACCGCCCAGCCCGGGGCCGGATGTTCCGATCCCGCCGAACCTGCTGGTCCTCCCGCCAGCCGGGAATCGCGCCGCCGGAATGGGTAGACCGAGGGCATGATGCACCGACCAGCTGGAATTCCCGCGCAGGAGCTGACCGACGCCGACCTCGTCCGAGAGCTGCGGCACCTGCATCGTACCCGGCACGATGCCTTCATCGCGGGGAGCGAGGACGCCTTCGAGACCCACACCGCACGGATGCTGGAGCTCGAACGCGAATACCTGCGGAGGTTCCCGGACGCCGCGAGTCCCGATCCGCGCCGGACCCGAGCCGGCAGACGGCGTGCCGCCGGGGTTCCCGTCTGAGCGGCTTCAGGGGCACGGTTTCAGGGGGCGCGTGGCTTCAGGGGCGGACGCGGGTGAGCGCGTCGAGGTAGATGTCGACCACCTGGCTCGGGTCCGGCCGGAGGTAGGAGCGTCCTGCGGTCGCAGCGGCGATGCGCGACAGCGCGGTGAGGTCGGCGTCGTTGCTGTAGGCGATCATGATTATGGCGACCGGCCGCTTCGGGTCGTACTCGGCGTGCAGCTGTTCGATCAGGCTGTCCAGGCTCGGCGCGGCCGCACCCCGCTTCGTGTCGCGACCGTCGGTGAGGATGACGACCTGGTTGAGCCGGCCGGGGACGTAGTGCTGGGTCAGGAAGCGGAAGGCCGCGAGCGTGGTGGCATACAGATCGGTGACTCCGCCGGGGACGATCCCGGCCTGCGCGGCGATCAGCTCGTCCCGATGGGTGCCGCCTCGTCCGGGTGCGTTGAGCGCAGCCATCGGCACGAGATCCCGGTAGCCCTGGACTCCCTGGGCGCCCTGCTCGCCGGAGAACCGCCAGAGACCGACCTGGCTGTCGGGTGCGAACAGGCGCAGGCCGGCCAGGGAGGTCTCGACGGCCGCCTGCAGCCGAGTTCTTGACGGGTCGGTGCCCGGGACCGGTTCGGCCATCGATCCGGAGCTGTCGAGCGCCACGAGGGTGGCACCACGCTGACGGGCATGGCGGAAGAACCGCCGAGCCGTGCCGAGCGTGCTGTCGGAGGCGTCCGTGCTCGCCAGCTTCGGCGGGACGGAGCGCACCCCGTCGGTCGCGTTCAGCGTCCCGGCCAGCCCGCCTGGGTCATCGTGGCCCGCCAGCTCGGTGGGTGTGCGGAAACCGGCTCCGCTGAGAGCCAGGCGGCCCGCGTCCCCGCGCAGGAACGCGGCGAAGGCGTCCGCCGCGGCCCGCCGGGACGACGAGCTCGCCGTCTTCTTCAGGACGATGTACGGCACCGTCGCCGTGAACATCCCGTCCGAGGGGTAGGACGCCACCAGCGTCGTGGCCGGGCGGTTACCGTTCTGGCTTGTCAGGGACCGGTTGTAGGCGATGACATCGGCCTCCAGGGCCGGGAAGGCCGAGGGAGCGGATCCGGCCGCGCCGTTCTCCGTGCCGCCGGTGCGCATCGAGTCGAAGAGTTGCTGATCATACTCCGGCAGCCGGTCGATGGAGCGTTCCTGCCGGAGCACGGTCAGCTGGGCCGCGCGATCCTGGTCGAACGTGCCGGTGGTCATCTCGGCCGCGGTGAGTCCGCGGGCGGCGCCCACCGTTGCGATGACGGCCCGCAGCGCGGCGGCCGAGTGCTCCGGATTGGCCATGGCGAACCGGAAGTCCCCCCACCGGGGCTCGCCCTGGTGGGTCCAGAAATCGGCCTCGCCCGCGGCCGCGGCCAGTTCGGCCCAGGTCACATGATGCTCGGGCCAACCGAGGCGCTGTGCCATGAGTCTCGGCATGGCGATGACGACGGGCGATCCCGCGATCGTCGTGGCCTTCGCCGGCAGTTTCGCCGTGACCGGGTCCGATTCCTGGCCCAGCTCCAGCCAGTCGGCCGACTCCGGGATCCAGACGTCGGGCGGCCCGGGGGAGTCCGGCGACTCCGGCCGGGACAGTGTGTCGAGCACCTGGTCGGAGGCCACCACCGACACGGCGAGGGTCACGCACGGGCCCGCCGAGCCCTCGGCACCGGCGCGCTGACGATCGAAGTCGGCGGCGAGCCGGCTGATCGGCGCCGCGAGTGCCGGCGCGGTGGTGATGGTCAGGGTGGCCCGTTCGCCGCCGTCCGCGCATTCCCCGGCCGATCCGGCATCCCAGGCGGCGCGGGCCGCGAACCCGATCCCGATGGCGGTCAACGCGCCCAGTACAAGCAGCGCCGCGCCGCTGACGGTGCCCAGGCCGACGGTGACGGCGCGGCTGCGGCCACCGGCCCGGGACCAGCCATACCGGGACCCGCCGTGATGGGACCCGCCGTGATGGGACGCGCCACCACGAAATCTGTTGCGGCGGGATCGATGGCGGGCGTCGGACACGGAGACGTCCTTTCCGCGAGCGAGCGTCGTGTCCGTCCCTGACCCGCCACCAGCACGATGGTCTGCCTAACGTCTCCCGCCGAGCCCATCGCGCAGCGCCCGACACCATCCCCGGGTGTCCGGCCAGCCTCAGATGGTGATGATATTGCGCCCCGCGCACGGTTACCGTGCCGCCGATACTGCCGGTGGCCCGGTTGGGCGTCATCCTTTCTTGGAATACCGGGGTTCGCTGTTGTTCCTCCGTTTCTCACGTCGTTGCTGCGGTGTTCCTACTCATGGGTCCTTAGCGTTCTACCTGGGCTGGGTGTGCGTGTCGCCGCTGGCGAGGTCGGCGGGGGTGTTGACGTCGGCGGGGGTGTTGACGTCGGCGGGTGAGCCGGTGCCGTCGCAGGGCACGCCGGTGACCTCTCCCGGGTGGGCCCGCAGCCACGCCCGGGCGCCGACCTCGCCGCGCGCGAGAGCCGCCACCTCGGGCCAGACCGAGCGGCGCAGCAGGACGGGATGGGCCGGCAGGCCTCCGTAGGTGGCGGTCATCGCCGGATGGGCCAACCCCGGGTCGGCCGCGGCGGAGATCAGACGTTGCACCGCCGCCGCGCCGAGGGAAGGTTGGTCCACCAGGGTGACAACCACGGCGTCGGCGTCGGTGCCGACCAGGGCTGCGAGACCGGCCCGCAGCGACGCGCCGACACCCTCGGTCCACCGCGCGGCCGATACCAGGCGAACCTCCGGTATCAGGCCTGCCGTGGGTTCCAGGCCTGCCGTGGGTTCCAGGCCTGCCGTGGGTTCCAGGCCTGCCGTGGGTTCCAGGCCTGCCGTGGGTTCCAGGCCGATCTCGGGCGCATCCCCGCCCGCGGGCGCCGGCCCGGCGACCCGGCGGGTGGCGAGGCGTTGCACGACGATGCCCACCTTGTCCGCGGCGGCGCCGGTGACGACCACGACCGGCCGGCAGCCCCCCGCCGTGAGCAGGCGGACACCCCGCTCGACCAGCGTCACACCGCCCAACTCGACCAGAGCCTTGGGGCGTCCCATCCGCCGTCCTGCCCCGGCAGCGAGCAGCAGACCGGCGACGTTCACCGGATTCGCGGCGTGGATGCCCCACGAGAGATTCGTGAAGTCACATTTCACCTTCGTGATCTAGACAGGCATCGGGCTGCTTCTGATCGGTGATGCCTGGCCATGCTAGGCGGAGCCGTCCCACGCTGGCTGGTCGCGGTTCGTCGGGATGCTGGAGTACAAGGCCGCCCGGTACGGCCGGACCGTGGTGAAGGTCGACCGGTGGTTTGCGTTGTCGCAGGTCTGTTCGGCGTGCGGGGTGAAGGACGGGCCGAGACCACTGGCGGTCCGGTCGTGGACGTGCCCGGCCTGCGGGGTCGTCCACGACCGGGATGTGAACAGCGGCGTAGCAGGCGGGAATCTCTACCCTTCAGGGCGGAGAGGACGTCAAGAGGCGGCGATACCGAAGATGCCGACCGTCATCGACCTCGGGCGATACGTAGCGACCCCGCATCGTGTTAATGGGGCCTATCCTGGTCGACGATGCGGGACAACATCGACAACAGAGCGGTCTGTTCCTCCTCGGACAGCGGAGCCAGCAGCTTGTCGTTCATCTGGTCGATGCGGTCCGCCACCTGACCGTGGGTCGACTCTCCCCGCTTGGTCAGCCGCAGGACATTGCGCCGGCCATCACGCGGGTCACGGACCCGGCGGATGAGCCCACGCTGCACGAGCCTCGCCACCACATCGGCCACCGTCGACCGATCCAGGGAGGCTCGTTCCCCGAGCGTGCGCTGATCAATATCGGGATCAGCGAGCAGGCTGTTGAGGACCACGAACTGCGGAGGTGTCGTCTCGGTCGAGACGGTGGTGGTCCAGAGCTGATAGGTCACCTGCTGGAGCCGGCGGGCCAGCTGGCCGGGATGGCTGGACAGGTCGACCACGCCGTGGCCGCCTGGGGCGGCCGGCCGCGAGGCCAGGGTGGCCGGCCCAGTGGCGCGTTGTTCAGGGAGGCGTTCGCCGGAGTTCTCCGGTGCGGCTGTTTCCCCTCCGAGGGCCCTGGCCAACTGGTCGGATCGTGTGCGCGTGTTCAGGGTTCGCTTCCAATCCGGTGTCGAAGTAGGCGGGCGACAGGTTTGCCGCGAAGGTCATCATCGCTCATGTCGACGCTCGGTGTCGTCAAGCTGTGAGATTCAGGTGTCTATCAAGCGTCGAAGTGGTAACTCTTGTGGCATGTAGTGAAATTATAACTACGGATAGCCGGACGGCGCCATGCTTCTGTAGTAGTCCTGTCACCGCTTCGAGGTAGTCCTTTAGAGGTGTCGCAATCGCGACAGCCCCACCTGCCGCCCGACTCCGGTGGGGTACGCGAGGTGCATCACATGGTTCCCGCGGGTACGGGCAGCGGTATGGAGGATGCGCCCAGAGGCCTGCGGGAGAGTCTGAAACGCGTGGCTGTGACCCTGAAGGAGGCGGGCATCCCGTTCGCTCTCGGGGGCAGCTACGCCTGCTGGGCCCGGGGCGGCCCCGAGCCGGTCCACGACGTCGATTTCATGCTGCGCGAGGACGACGTGCCGCGGGCGGTCGAGGTGCTTGCGAACGCCGGCCTGCGCCCGGTCGACTCACCCGAGGACTGGCTCACCAAGGTGTTCGACGGCGAGGTGCTGGTCGATCTCATCCACCATCCGGTGGGTCGGGCGGTGACCCGGCAAACGCTGGAGCGGTCCAGCGAGATGTCGGTGGACTCGGTGCGCATGCCCGTGCTGGATGCCACCGACTGGTTCGAGATGACCCTGTTGGCCCTGGAGGAACGGTACTGTGACCTCGCTCGCGTGATACCGATGATCAGAGCGATGCGGGAGCAGGTCGACTGGGATCAGGTGCGTCGCGCGACGGCCACCTCCCCCTTCGCCGAGGCGGCCCTGCTCGTGGCCACCCGGCTCAACCTGATCCCGGCAGCCGGTCGTGCGGTGTCGGCCGAAGGTGCTCCGTCTACCGAAGGTGCTCCGTCTACCGAAGGTGCTCCGTCTACCGAAGGTGCCCCGTCGGCCGGGGGCACCCCCACGGGTTCACGTCCGCACGGTCCGTTGGTGCCAGTGGGTGCGGCGGTGCCAGTGGGTGCGGCGGTGCAGGCCGGGACCGCGAAGCGGATCGCCGACACCGCCGGGTACGGGGCACTGAACCTCACCGAGGCCGATGAGTATCTTGCCGGTGACCTGCACGAACGCCTCGCCGAGGATCCAAGGGTGGCCGAGCTCGGGCTGGAGGTGGTGGTGGATGGCCAGCAGATCCTGGTCGAGGGCGAGGTCGCCACGGACGCCCGCCGCCGGGCCGTCGCGGATGTGCTCGCCGAGGCGCTTCCCGGACGCCTGGTGAGTAACGAGGTCACCATCGCGGATCGGGGGATGCCGACCGAGGCGCCGCCGAACGTGGAGACCATCTCATGATCAGAATTGCCGCGGTCGGCGACATCCACCTGGGCGTGGACAGCCGCGGAACCTTCGCACCGCTGCTGCGTGGACTCGCCGGTCGGGCGGACGTGCTGCTGCTGGCCGGTGATCTCACCCAGCGGGGGCTGCCGGCCGAGGCCGAGATCGTCGCGGCCGAGGTGGCGGACGCCGAGGTGCCCGTCGTCGCCGTCCTGGGTAATCACGACTACCACGGCGGTGCCGAGAACGAGATCATCGAAATGCTGGCCGATGCTGGCGTGACCGTCCTCGAAGGCGGCGGCACGGTCCTCGACATCGACGGCCGTCGTCTCGGAATCGCCGGCGTCAAGGGATTTGGCGGGGGGTTCGCCGGGGCCAGCGGAAGCGACTTCGGCGAACCACTGATGAAGGCGTTCATCCGGCACACGAAGGACGCCGGATCCCGGCTGCGCGGTGCGCTGGAAAGTCTGGATTGCGAAATCCGCGTGGCTTTGATGCACTATGCTCCGGTACCGGACACGCTCATCGGCGAGCGAACCGAGATCTTCCCTTTTCTCGGCAGCTACCACCTTGCCGAGGCAGTGGACGCGGGGGCCGCCTGCCTTGCGCTGCACGGTCACGCCCATGCCGGTTCGGAGCACGGGATGACGGCCGGTGGGGTGCCGGTCCGTAACGTGGCCCGGCCGGTGATCAGGAAAGCCTATGCGCTTTACGGGGTGGGCGAGATGGCCACCACCGGGCGCCCGGGCTCGGACCGCGCGGGCCTACAGCGCTCGGCTGGTGCCGCCGTCCGGGACGGCGTCCCGCCAACCGGCCCGCCAGCCGGGACACCCCGCTCCGCGGCGGACAGCCCCTCGACGCTGTCCCGCCCCAGTTAGCTATTCCGCGGTAGCTATCCCGCCCCAGGCAGCCGTACCCGGACCTCACCATCGGAGATCCACACATCGAACCGCGGCTGGGGCGCGGTCGCGGGACCATGCACCACCGCGCCGTCCGTCACCCGGAAGGTGCTGCCGTGCCAGGGACAGCGCAGGCAGGTGAAGCCGTCCCTTCGGATGATCTCTCCCTTGTGCAGTGGTCCGGACAGGTGGCTGCACCGGCTGGCCAGTACGTCGACGTGGTCTCCCTTCCGGAGGAGGACGAGCGGCACATCCCGCAACAGCCGCGCCTCGGGTCGGCCGTCCGCCAGTTCGTCCAGAAGGGCGAGCGGATGCCAACCGGGCGGCAGCAGGTGTGGTACCTCCTCGGTGTGGTTGACTCCCGACGCCTGCCGGTAGGCCAGATGACCGCCGAGGTAGGCCGACGTGCTGGCCGTGGCGAGGCCGAGCAGCGCGAGACGACGGCCGAGGCGGCCGTTGCCACGCCATCGGATGCCGAGCGAGGCGGCGTAGCAGCAGGCCGCCAGACTGTTCGTCGCGGCGTGCGCCACCCCGACCCGCAGTTGGCGCTCATGCAGCTCGGAGTAGTCGGCGAGGCCGCTGGCGGCGGCCGAGACCGCCGCGAGCAACCCCGTGGCGATCAGTACCCGGGCCGCCCGTTCGGACCCCTCGTGACGTCCCGCGAGCAGGTCCACGATCCCCGCGGAGATCCAGGTTCCGATGGGGAGCGCAGCGAGCGCCGGATGCAGCGGGTGGCCGAGCGGCACGCCGTGCAGGGTGTCCCGGATGGTCCCGTCGCGCAGGGAGCGGCGGACCACGTCACGGATCTTCACTGCCACTGGGTCGAGAGCTTCGGCCCGCTCCAGGCGTTCGGCGGGTCTGACCAACACGTTGTGGGGTATCCGCACCATGGATGCCGGTGTTCCCGCCCATCGCTGGCCGTGAACATCTGCTGACCGGAGATGCCGGGTGGCCCGATCGCGGGTTTGCTTCGTCCGTCAGCGCGCACCACTGGAACAGCGGAAAGGAACGAGAACATGGCAGTGGATCGCGGAAGCACCAAGCACGGCCCCGTGCGCGACGACATCTTGGCGCACGAGGTCGAGGGGCTTGTGCGGGCCGGGCGGGACACGCGGGCGGAGGAATGGCGCTCCGCTGAACCGTTCCCCGAGGAAGCGACCGGTGGCCCGCAGAACCTGAATGCCGCTGGGTCGCGGGTCGGTGTGCCGGCCGGGATGACGCCGGTGGACGTCGAGGAACGCTCCGAGCTCGCCCGCTGGCTCGGCCGGGCGGTCTTCCCCGCCAACCGTGACGAGATCATGGATCATCTGCGTCATCAGCACGCCCCGGACCGGGTGGTTGACGAGGTCGCCGGTGCGCCGCCCGACATCCAGTTCACCTCGTTGGGCGCGCTGTGGCGGGTACTGCGACCCGGCCCTCCCCACGTGGAGTCACGGCGTCACTGAATCCGTCCGATGATCCATAATATGACCAGCATCATGAAGTAGTCGGTATGACGCCGTAGCCGGCGGGGTACGGAGACACCCGTGGGCGGCGGGCTCGCCGCGAGCGTTCTGCTGCTCGTCGGCTTCGCGATGATCGGAGCATTCAACGTTTTTGCCTTCGGTGCCCTCGCCGGCCTGTGGGCGTTGGGTATCGCATGGATCATGGTGCTCGGCCCGCGGGCCATCGATCGCCGGGTCGTCCGCGCTCGGCTGCGGGAGGCGCTGCGGGAGGTGCGGCGGAGACGCCGGTGGCCCGGTGCCTTGCTCCCGTGCGCCCGGGACTGCGTGACACGCCGCTGGCCTGGGTAGGACACGCCCATGGGTACGAGTGGGTTCGGCTATGGCGACCAACGACCCGGATCAGGTGATCTGCTGCAGACCCTCGTAGCCGGTCTGGATCAGACGGAGCGGGAGGATACCCTGCGGTTGTTGCGACGGCGGCTGGTGGAGGACCGGGCCGCCGCGTGCGGCGGCCAGCGGGACCGTCAGGTGGATGTCGGCCCGCGGACCCGGGCGGCGCGTGGGCCGACGAAATCGCAGGCCGCGGGCATCCATCGCCACCGCGGATGAGCCACCGCGGATGAACGGTGGTGTCAGGATGAACGGTGGCGTCAGCCGCAGCAGCCGCCGCCGCAGCACGCGCCCCCGCCGGCGGACGGCGAGGCCATAGCCGGAGCCGGCGTGGCCGAGCCGCGGCTGACGGCGATCGCAGAGAAGATCCGCGAGGTCTCGGTGTGTCCGGAGGGGCAGCTCACCGCGCTGTCCGGCACGGACTCGTGCATGCTGCGGCGAACTTCGAACGATGCGTCACATACCCGGCAGCGGTAGTCGTAGGCAGGCACGGCACCAGGATATGCGGCCGTCGGGAGGCGAGCGTCGGATTCGGCGGATGGCGAGAACGGGTGAGCGGGAGGAGGCCCGACGTACGCTGGCTGTATGCAGCCGCCGGAGGGCCCGCAGGTGGTCGCCGAGGTTGTCCGGGGGCTGCGCAGCGGTGCGCCGTTCGTGGAGAGTTGCCATCACGGCACCGTCATCGGCCTCGGTCGGGATGGGGACAGTGCGCTCACCGTCGGCGTGCCCGACCACCCGATCTTCCCCCGGTCGGCGGTCAAGCCCCTTCAGGCCGCCGCGATGCTTCGTGCCGGGCTGGACGGCATCTTCCTGAGCCGGGAGATCCCCGGTGACCTGCTTGCCATCGTGTCCAGTTCCCACAGCGGCGAGCCGGTGCATCTCGCGCGGGTGCTGGAGATCCTCTCGGTGGCGGGCGTCTCCGTCGACACCCTGCGCTGTCCCGCCGATCTTCCGTTGGGCCCGGCCGCGGCCCAGGCGCACCTTCGCGCCGGGGGCCGCGCGGAGCCGGTGTTGATGAACTGCTCCGGCAAGCATGCGGGGATGATCGCCTGCTGCGTGGTGGCCGGCTGGCCGATCGAGAACTACACCGACCCCGATCATCCGTTGCAGCAGGTGATCCGGCGCACGATCGAGGAGCTGGCCGGCGAGGAGATCGTCGCGACCAGCGTGGACGGGTGCGGGGCCCCGTTGTTCGCGTTCTCGCTCACGGGCCTGGCTCGCGGGCTGCGGGCGATGGTCCGGGCCGCGCCGGGCGGCCCCGAGCGGCGGGTCATCAACGCCATGCGGGCGCATCCCGAGCTGATCGGGGGTGTTGGCCGGTCCGACACCGACCTGATGCGGGCGGTACCCGGCGTCGTCGCGAAGAACGGCGCCGAGGGTGTCACGGTGGTGGCGACGTCCGAGGGTCACGCAGTCGCAGTCAAGATCGCAGATGGTAGTGGGCGGCCCGGCGTCCCGGTCGCGCTGGCCGTGCTGACCCGCCTGGGTGCTCTTCCCGGTCCGGACGCCCCCGGGCACCAGGAGCTCGACTTCGCCCAGCTCGCCGTGCTCGGGGCGCCCACGGTGCTCGGCGGCGGGCGCCCGGCCGGTTCCCTACGCGTGCGGCTACCGGTCTGACCCGGGCGGGGGAGTGCGGTCGGCACGGACGCCCCGGTCCTCGCCTGCTCGGGGACGGGGGTCGGAAGGCACCCGACGGGGACGGCTCGCCACGGTGACCGCGACGGGCGGGATCATCGCCGCGACCACCATCATGATCATGGCGGCGGTCACGGAGTACAGCCGCACCACGGTGCCGGCCGAGATGAACAGGGTCAGCGCCACCAGCATCAGGGCGAGGTAGCGGCGACGGACCATCGGATCGGCACCCGGGCCCGGTGCGGACGGGCCCGGCGATGATCGGCGCGGCGCGGACGGGTGGGGCGTGCCGGCGGCGAGGCGCAGGTCGTAGCGGCGCCGCCGGTCGGGGTCGCCGAGAACGCGGTAGGCGAGGGTGACCCGATCGAAGGCCGGTGACGAACCACCGGCGTCGGGATGGGTGCGGCGGGCGGCCACGCGGTAGGCATGCCGGATCTGCTCGGCGGTGGCGCTGGGCGGTACGTCCAGCACCTCGTACAGCGAGCTTTGCACGCGCATCGGGGTGTCTCCTGCCATTGCCGACCACCCGACCGGGTGGCCGCGAGGCCGGTGTCATGGCGAAAGTACCTACACATGACCAGAATGGGCCTTGGACGGCCCGGGGCGAGCGCGAGTCGGGAGGCCGGGACAGCGGCAAAATAGGATTTTCTGTGCGTTGTGGCTCTTGGCTCTCAGGATCGTCTTATCGGGCGTGCCGGCCTCATTCCGGTTCGGCCGACGGCGCGCTCGGGGCGCCGCGTGCACACCAGGGTGGGACAGGATGGGTGGATGGGGCAATGGCAGAACTCGGAGATTGTCACCGAGGTCGCGTCGCTGGTACAGGATCCGGACATCGCCGAGCGGCTGACCGTGACCGGACCCGCCGACGTCCTGCCCAGCCTCTACCGGGTGACGACGGTGGCGACCGCGTCGGTGGCGGCCGCGGCCGTCGGGGCTAGCCGCCTGCTCGCGGCCCGCGGCGGCGGAGCCCCGCCGGAGGTCACCGTGGACACCCGTCACGCGAGCGCGGTCTTCCGCAGCGAACGGTACCTGCGAGTGGCCGGCAAGCCACCGCCGAGCCCGTGGGACCCGATCTCCGGGTACTACCGCACCGGGGACGACCGGTGGATCCAGCTGCACTGTAACTTCCCGCACCACCGCAACGGGATCCTGGATCTTCTTGGGACGCTGGGCGAGCGCGCCGCCGTCGAACGGGTCATCCGCCGTTTCGAGGCCGAGCCGCTGGAACTCGAGCTGCACGCCATGGGTCTGTGCGCCAGCATGGCCCGTAGCGAGCGGGAGTGGCGCGAGCACCGGCAGGCCCGGGCGGTTGACGAGCTTCCCCTCGTCGAGGTGCGCCGGCTCGGCGACGGCCCGGCGCTCGCCGCGCCCCCGGCCGAGACGCCGGCCGCGGGTCTGCGGGTGCTCGACCTGACCCGGGTCATCGCCGGTCCCGTCGCCGGTCGCACGCTGGCCGCCTACGGAGCCGACGTCCTGCGGGTCGGCGCCGCCCACCTGCCGGAGGTGCACACGGTGCTCGTCGACACCGGGTTCGGCAAGCGCAACGCCTTCCTCAACCTGCGGGTGACCGCGGACGCCCGCCGGCTGCGCGAGCTGATCGCCTCGGCGGACGTGGTGCTCCAGGCCTACCGGCCGATGGCCCTCGACCGGCTCGGCTTCGGCCCGGAGGCGGTCGCCAGGATCCGGCCGGGCATCGTCTGCGCGACCATCACCGCGTATGGACGGCAGGGCCCCTGGAGCGGTCTGCGCGGGTTCGACAGTCTGGTCCAGACCGCGTCCGGCATCGCGACCGCCGCCGCGGCGGTGACCGGGTCCGACCGCCCCGTGCCGCTGCCGGCACAGGCCCTCGATCATGCGACCGGCTACCTCACCGTCCACGGGGTGCTGGACGCGCTGGCGCGGCGGGCGACCGAGGGGGGCAGCTGGCACGTCGGTGTGTCCCTGGCCCGGACCGGTCGTTGGCTGCAGGGGCTGGGACACCACGACACGCTCGCGCTCCCCGACCCGACCCGGGAGGAGGCCGAGGAGTTCTGCGCCACGATGAACAGCGAGTTCGGACCCCTGTCGTACATCCGCCCGGCCGCCACCGTGGCCGGCGTCGCGCCGAGCTGGAGCTCCCCGCCGGCACAGCTGGGCACCAGCCCGGCGGTCTGGGCATAGCCATGCTGAGGTGCCGGGTTCCGCGGGATCGTGCCGGTGTGTAACCGTGCGCCGCCCCGTCCATCCGGGGGGCGGTGCGAATTGGTGCTGGTCAGCGCGTCATTCTCTAGGCGGTGGCGCACCGGCTCGCGGGCCGGGCGCGTCGGGGTGACTGGGCCGGGCCATGGCATCGGAGTCGGGTCCGGCGGGACCGGAGGAGGAATTGCATGGGTAGGCGCCCGCTCCTGGGAGCGATAGCCCTTGCCGCGACCGTGGCGTTGACTGCGGCGGCCTGTGGAAGTGACAGTGGTTCGTCCTCGAACGGGAAGCAGACCATCACGATCGGCTTCCAGGGAGTTCTCTCGGGCGACAGCCAGCAGCTCGGTCTGAACGCCCTCTACGGCGTCCGGACGGCGATCGCCGAGGTCAACGCGGATGCGAGCGCGCCGTTCCAGCTCAAGCTCGTCGAATCCGACGACGGCGGCTCGCCGGATCAGGGCCCGACGGCCGCCCAGAAGCTGATCGATGACTCCAAGGTCGTCGCGGTGGTCGGCCCGATGTTCTCCGGTGCCACCAAGGCGAGCGAGCCGGCCTACACCCAGGCCGGGCTGCTGTCGGTGAGCCCGTCGGCGACGAACCCCGCGCTCACCACCCTGGGCTTCAAGACCTTCTACCGGGTCATCGCCCCGGACACCGTGCAGGGCAAGGCCGCGGCCGACTACATCGCCACGGTGCTCAAGGCGACGAAGGTGTACTCGCTGGACGACAAGAGCGAGTACGGCACGGGCCTGTCGGGTGCGCTGGAGGCCGAGCTCAAGGCCAAGGGTGTCAACGCGACCCACGACGGCATCAACCCGACCAAGGACTACACCTCCGAGGCAACGAAGATCATCGCTGCCGCGCCCGAGGTCCTCTACTACTCCGGCTACTACCCCGAGTTCGCGCTGCTGTCGAAGGCGCTGAAGGGCAGGGGCTTCACCGGAAAGATCATCAGCGGTGACGGATCGCTCGACCCGCAGTACGTCGCGCAGGCCGGGGCCGCCGCGGCCGAGGGTGCCTACCTCACCTGCCCCTGCGGCGACGCCAACACCGACCCGAGGGCCGCGTCCTTCGTCGCGTCCTACAAGAAGGTCAACAACGGGACGAAGCCCGGCACCTACTCCGGTGAGGCCTACGACGCCACGCTCGCCCTCGCGGACGTCTTCAGGAAGCTCGGCAAGGACGTCACCCGGGAGTCCGTGGCCGGCGCGTTCGGTTCCGTGAACTTCCCCGGCATCACCAAGACCGTGGTGTTCGATCCCAACGGCGAGGTCAAGGGCTCCAACGTGTTCGTCTACCAGGTGAAGGGTGGACAGATCACCGTTCTCGGCAACATCGCGGACCTGGTCAAGTCCTGATGTCGGTGCGGGCGGTGGCCGGGGGTGGGACGTCCGGCCACCGCTTCGCCTGGTGGTGAACGAGGCACACGGATGGGTTTCCTCGACCAGTTCTGGCAGCTGACCGTCGACGGTCTGACGGTCGGCTCCCTGTACGCGGTCATCGCGCTCGGGTACACCCTCGTCTACGGGGTCCTCCAGCTCATCAACTTCGCGCACAGCGAGGTCTTCATGCTGGGATCCTTCGGCGGGCTGTTCGCCGCCCGCGCCCTGCTGCCCGGGGACGGCTCGGTCCCGGGCGGCCTCGAATCGGTGGGCCTGGTGACCATGGGCCTCGGCGCCGGCGCGATCTGCGGCGGGCTCGCTGCCTTCACGCTCGAACGGGTGGCGTACCGGCCGCTGCGGCGCCGTTCCGCCCCCCGGCTGGCCTATCTCATCAGCGCCATCGGGGCCTCGCTGTTCGCGGTGAACCTCGCCGGCAAGGAGTTCGGCCGGCAGAATGTGGCCCTGCCCGACCTGTTCACCGACGGAACGGTGTTCACGCTGTTCGGAGCGGACGTCTCCACCCAGTCGCTGGTCATCTTCGCGGTCGCGATCGCGATATTGGTCGGACTGGACCGGCTGGTCGCGGGGACCCGGCTCGGGCAGGGCATCCGCGCGGTGGCCCAGGACGCCGACACCGCGGTTCTCATGGGCGTGAACGCCGAACGCATCATCATCGTCACGTTCGTGCTCGGCGGCCTGCTGGCCGGGGCCGGTGGCTTCCTGTACGCGATGACGTTCAACGCCTCGTACAGCATGGGGTTCGTCCCCGGGGTGAAGGCGTTCACCGCTGCGGTCCTCGGCGGCATCGGCAACGTGCGCGGGGCGATGCTCGGCGGCCTGCTTCTCGGATTGGTGGAAAGCTATGGCGGATACATCTTCCAGGCGTCCTACAAGGACGTGATCGCTTTCCTGGTCCTGGTCGGCATCCTGATGATCCGACCGTCCGGCCTGCTCGGGGAACGTCTAGGGAGGGCAGCGTGAGCGCTGCGACGTCGTCCGCCCGCCCGCCGAGGGCCGGGGCGCCGCTCCCACCCGCCGGGCCGGGTGGCGGGTCTGGTGGCGGCCCGGCGGGCGCATCGCTGCGTCCGGCCGTGCTGTTCTCCCCGGCCCGGCTGCGCCAGCTCGGGGTGCTGCTGCTGGTGGGTGTGCTCGCCGCGGTGGTGACCGGTCCGGCCGGGGGCTCCGACAAACCGCTGAAGGCATTTCAGGATTCGGTGCTGGACGCGCGGATCCTGCCCTACCTGGGGCTCGCCGTCGCGTTGTGGATCGTCCTGGCGCTCGGCGTCGAACTGCGGGGCGCGGCGGGCCGGCTGACGGCCGGCATCCGGGGGCCGGTGAGCGCGGCCTACGCCACCCGGGGCGGCCCGATCGCGCTGAACCTGGCGCTCCTGGCGGTCGCGATCATCGCCCCGCTGGTCGTCTCGACCGCCGCGCAGCAGTCGATGGTCAACGATATCGGCATCTACGCGCTGCTCGCACTGGGCCTGAACGTCGTGGTCGGCTACGCCGGCCTGCTCGACCTCGGCTACATCGCCTTCTTCGCCATCGGTGCCTACGCGACGGCCTACTTCACCTCACAGACCGCGATGCCGTGGCACGCGCCCTTCGTGCTCAACCCGTTCTTCGTCTTCCCGATCGCGCTGGTCCTCGCCGCGCTCGCCGGCGTCGTCCTGGGCGCGCCGACGCTGCGGCTGCGGGGTGACTACCTGGCGATCGTCACGCTCGGTTTCGGTGAGATCATCCATTTGATCGCGAACAACGCCGACAACATCACGAACGGTGCCCGGGGGGCCTTCGGCGTTCCGCACCTGTCGATCAACCTGCTCGGCCTCGGCTACGAGTGGGGCATCGATCCGCTGCCGTATTACTACCTGCTCCTGGTCATCATTGTCGGAGTCATGATCGCCTTCGGTCGGCTGGAACGGTCCAGGATCGGCCGGGCCTGGGCGGCGATCCGCGAGGACGAGATCGCCGCCGAGGCGACCGGGGTCGCGACCCTGCGGATGAAGCTGCTCGCCTTCGCTATCGGCGCCTCGGTGTCGGGCTTCGCCGGCGTGCTCTTCGCCTCCAAACAGTTCTTCAACCCGCAGAGCTTCAGCCTGCAGGCGTCGTTCTTCGTCGTCGCCGTCGTCATCTTCGGCGGGATGGGTTCCCGGCTCGGGGTGGTGGTCGGTGCCGTCGTCCTCCAGGGCATCGCCTTCTACCTGCGCGACAAGGTCCCGCCCGCGGACCGGTACATCTACTTCGGTGCCGTCATCGTGATCATGATGATCTTCCGTCCGCAGGGACTCGTGCCGTCGCGCCGGCGGCGTCGGGAGATCCAGCTCGCGGAGGCCGGCATCGGCGCGGCGGACTCCCTGGGCGCCGCGCCCACGGGGGGCAAGCCGTGACCAGGGGCGGAGCGCACCGCGTCTCCCCGCCGGGACACCGGCGCTCCCGGGGCCGGCAGCGCGGGGACAGCCAGGGCCGCGGGAGCAGCCAGGGCCCGGGGGGCGCCGGGCGCGGCGGAGGCCCGGAGGACCTAGTGGTGGAGGCCCGCGGCCTGGCGCTGCGGTTCGGGGGTGTGACCAGCCTCGACGGCGTCTCACTGCGCCAGCGCCGGGGCGAGATCCTGGCGGTGATCGGACCGAACGGGGCCGGCAAGACCTCGCTGTTCAACTGCCTCACCGGGGCATACCGCCCGCAGCAGGGATCGGTCACCTTCTGGCCCCGGCCCGGCCGGCCGGCCGAGCTGGTGGGGCGCCGCCCGCACGCCATCACCCGGCTCGGCGTCGCCCGGACCTTCCAGAACATCCGGCTCTTCCCCGCCCTGTCGGCGCTGGAGAACGTCCAGATCGGGACCGAGGTGCGGCAGCGGTACGGGCCGCTGGCCGCGGTGCTGGGGCTGCCGGGCGCCCGGCGGGCCGAGCGTGACGGCGTGCGGCACGCGCTGGAGCTGCTTGAGCTCGTGGGCCTGCCGCACCGGGCGCACGAGCTCGCCTCGTCGCTGCCCTACGGCGAGCAACGCCGGTTGGAGATCGCCCGGGCGCTCGGGACCGAGCCGCGCCTGCTGCTGCTCGACGAGCCCGCGGCCGGCACGAACCCGGCGGAGAAGCGTGACCTGGCAGAGTTGATCATCCGGATCGCGGGCACCGGGGTGTCGGTCCTGCTCATCGAGCATGACATGCGGCTGGTCATGTCGGTGGCGACCTCGGTGGTGGTGCTCAACTTCGGCCGGATCATCGCGTCCGGCACGCCGGTGGAGGTCCAGCGGGACCCGGCGGTCATCGAGGCGTACCTGGGCCTGGCCGACGCCGGCGCGGCGGATCCCGATGTGGCGGATCCCGGCGCGGCCGGCCCCGCCGGGTGGAAGGAACTGCGCTGATGCTGCTGACCCTGGCCAATGTCGAGGTCGCCTACGGCGCCGTCACCGCCCTGCGCGGCGTCAGCCTGGAGGTGGCCGAGGGCGAGATCGTCACCCTGCTCGGGGCCAACGGCGCCGGCAAGACAACCACGCTGCGGACGGTCTCCGGACTGCTGCGGCCCCGGGCGGGACAGGCGTGGCTCGACGGTCGCCCATTGTCGTCAATTCCGGCGCACGAACTCGTCGGCCGGGGGGTGAGCCACGTGCCCGAGGGCCGGCGAATCTTCCCGAGCATGAGTGTCCGAGAGAACCTCCTGATGGGCGCCTACCACGACCGCCGGCATGTGCGGACCGACCTCGGCCGGGTGCTCGGGCTCTTCCCCCGGCTGGCCGAGCGGATCGCGCAGCCGGGAGGCACGTTGTCCGGCGGCGAGCAGCAGATGCTCGCGATCGGACGCGCGCTGATGAGCCGTCCCCGGCTGATGCTCCTCGACGAGCCGTCGATGGGGCTGGCCCCAATGATCGTTCAGACCATCTTCGAGGTGATCGCGGAGATCAACCGGGAGGGGGTCGCGGTACTGCTGGTCGAGCAGAACGCGGCCTCGGCGCTGCGGATCGCGGGTCGCGGCTACGTGCTGGAGACCGGCGAGGTCGTGCTGGCTGGCACCGCCGCGAGTCTGCTGGCCGACGACCGGGTCCGGCAGGCCTACCTCGGGGAGGACGTCGGCGGCCGGACCACCGCAGGCTGAACCGCCCGTGACCGCTGCTCCGCCCGTGACCGCTGCTCCGCCCGTGACCGCTGCTCCGCCCGTGACCGCTGCTCCGCCCGTGACCGCTGCTCCGCCCGTGACCGCTGCTCCGCCCGTCGCCACATCAGCGAGAAACCGCCGTGGCGTGCCGCGGTCGGGTCACCGAGCGTTGGTGGCGCAGGCCGGTGAGCCGAGGATGCGGTCGAGATACGCGTTCGCGAACACCCCGGTCGGGTCGGCGGCGTCGCGCACGGCCAGGAAGTCGTCGAAACGGGGATAGAGCCCACGCAGCGTCGCCGCGTCCAGCGAATGCAGTTTGCCCCAGTGCGGCCGGCCGCCGACCGACAGCATGATTTTCTCGGCGAGGCCGAAGTAGTCGCCGTGCGCACCGCGATGATCCACGTGCACGGCGATGTAGGCGGTGTCGCGGCCGTACGCCGTCGATATCGGGATCTCGTCCGCGGCGGCACATCGGACCTCCACCGGGAAGACGGCACGCACGTCCGCGCTCCCCATGGCGTAGACCAGCTCACGCAGCGTCGCAGCGAGATCGGCACGGGGGAGGGCGTACTCCATCTCCTTGAACCGGACCCGGCGGTGGGAGGTGAACACCCGGTAGGACAGGTCGCGGAACGTGCGGCTGCCCGAAGCCCGCGCGCTGACGTGCGCGATGGGCCGCACCGCCGCGGGCATCCGCCGGCCCGTCGTCATCAGCGCGCCGAAGAGGGTGTTCGACACCAGTTCGTCGTCAACCCAGCAGCGCAGCCGGGGCAGCGGCGCCAGGCCGTCGTCGAGCGGACGCCGCTGCCCGCGTCTGACCAGGGCCGTCGTGGTGTGCGGAAACCACGAGAAGCGGAGGTGGTCGGTCTGGTCGACGAGCTCGTCGTAGGTGTCGAGGACCTCGTCCAGGCGCATCGGACCCTCCTGGACCTGCAGGGCGAAC
The DNA here is from genome assembly GCF_977971845.1 of Frankia sp. CeCAU1. NCBI lineage: Bacteria > Bacillati > Actinomycetota > Actinomycetes > Frankiales > Frankiaceae > Frankia > Frankia sp. CeCAU1. The sequence goes on from NZ_CDWWXA010000004.1 coordinate 28,036, forward strand.
AGCGGCACCGCCTGCAGGGTGACCGACGTGACGATGCCGACGGCACCCAGGCCCAGCCGGGCGGCGGCGAACAACTCGGGACGTTCGCCGCGTGAACAGGTGACCACACTGCCGTCGCCGAGTACCACCTCGAGCGCCCGGACCTGGGTGCACAGGCCGCCGAAGCGGCTCCCGGTGCCGTGGGTGCCGGTCGAGATGGCACCCGCGATGGTCACCTCGTCGACGTCGCCCTGGTTGGTCAGGGCGAGCCCGGCCTCCGCGAGCAGCCGGTTCAGCCGGCGCATGGTCATCCCACCGCGCACCGTCACCAGGCCGCTGCCGCCGTCCAGAGCGACGAGGTCGGCGCACCTGTCCAGGCGGACCTGGACGGAGCCCGGGTCCGGGCGGCCGATGGCGCTCATGGAATGGGACGATCCGATCGCCCGGATCTGATGGCCGTCCCGGATGGCGGTACCGACCAGGGCGGAGATCTCCTCCGCGTCGCGGGGGCGGGCGAGGCGCACCGACCGGACGGTCTCGTTGCCCGCCCAGTTGCGCCAGGCCGAGGACTTACCAACGGGCGAGCCCATGGGCACCTCCGTCTGCCGGGACCGATGGCCGCGGTCCGGGGCCGGTCCGGAGTCGGGACCGGCCACCATCGTGAACCGGGCCTTCCCGGCTCCGTCACGCGGGGGGCGGGTGATGGCCGTTCACAGGGCGATGCGTCGTCCGACCTCCGTCCGGGCGGGATGGGCCGGTGGTCACGGACGAGCGACAGGTACGACATGATCTGCGCTTGCGGACTCCGGTGGGATCCGCGGTGGCACATCGGGCAGCAGACTCCGGTAGGCATGACGGGGGGACGATCGTGACCGGAGTACCCCCATCAGCCATCGGCGGGCCGGGCCTTCCACCGTGTGATGCAGGACCGCGGCGAAGGCGAAGGACAGGGCGAAGTCGGCGAGGATGGCGAGCGCCGTCCCGGCCGCGGTAGTGGCGTCGACCCAGCCGAGTTCCCCGCTGATCGTGAGTGTGGCGGGGTGAATGAGATAGAAGGCGTAGGAGATCTCGCCGAAATAGACGAGTGGGCGGGAGCTGAACACCGGAATCCGGCGGCCGTCCGCCTCACGGGTGCCGGCCAGGAAGATGATGATGGCAAACGCCGGCAGTGTGAGCGTGTCCATGAATCCCTGTAGATGGCCGTAGCGGTAGCCCAGGAGTATCGGGACGACCAGCCAGGCGCAGGAGAAGGCAGTGAGCATCCGACGCTGCCACGGCGTTGCGCGGGCACCCTCACGAGCCAGCAACCCAAGGACCACGCCAAGGACGAACTCGCCGAGCCGCACCGCCGGGTTCGCGTACGCGGCAAGATCGAACCGAGAGCCCGCGGTGCTCGCCGCACATGCCACGGCCGCGGCAGGGAGAACGAACAGGAGCGCGGCGCGGATGCGTTCGAGGTTGGTGCGGGTCGCGAACCTGCGGTACACGTAGGGGAAGACCAGGTAGAAGAACGCCTCGCAGGACAACGACCACAGCACGGCACCACCCCAGCCGAAATAGATCGACTGGGTTGGAACCCATGCCTGGACGAGGAGCAGACTCGGCAGGATGGAGAGGGGCTTCGAGCCGAAGTCCCCGAGTGTCCCCAGCGGCCACGCGATCGCGAGCCAGACCCAGATGGCGGCGAAGTACAGGGGATAGACCCGGGCGAACCGGCGCCAATAGAACTGCTCCGCGGTGATCGGCCTGGTCGCCCAGGTGAGGACGAACCCCGACAGCACGAAGAAGAACGTGACGCCCACGTAGCCGATGTTGCCCAGCACCGCGACCACCGGCAGGGTCCCCTGGACGTCCGCGTGGATGTGGCGGAGGAACACCAGAGTGGCGGCGACTCCCCGCAAGCCGGTCAACGTGGGCAGCTCCAGCCCGGCCTGAGGTGCTGGGAGCTGCTGCGAGGGACGGAAGCTCTCCTGCTGGGCGGATTCTGGCGAGGTCCTCCGGGTCAACGCGCTCCCTTGATCGTCAGTCGAGGTCCTCCGGGTCAACGCGCTCCCTTGATCGTCAGCCGTGCGTGCCGTCCCAGGCGAGGTCGCGGCGATACCTCGGAGGAACAAACACTAACGTAGGTGTTGAATTGCCCATCGCGCCCCCGATCGGGTGAACATCGTGGCGCCGGCAGCCGGCTACTGGGCGAACCTGGGACCTGGGCGGCAGCCGCCGCACAGCGTTGTGAGGTCTAGCCCGTCTGTGGACGAGCTGCGAACGAGTCCCTTGGTCCGGGTCCATGGGTGGGGCGTATCACGATCTCGGTGATACTCGCGCGGTCGGGAAGTGCCACTGCCCCGGTCACGACGTCGGCGATGTCGTCGGGCGCGATGAGCAGGTCGGCATTCCACGCCCGCCCCTCGGCCTGGAAGATTTTTTGCTGCATGGGGGTCGCCGTGCGGCCCGGGAAGACCGTGCACACCCGCACCCCGGCAGCCGAGACCTCCGCCCGCAGGCTGTCGGCGATCGCCCGCAGGGCGTGCTTGGCCGCGGCGTACTGGCCGACGCCGGCGCCTGCGGACAAGCCCTGGGTGGAGTTGATGAACACCACGTCGCCACCGGTCCGGATGAGGTCCGGAATCAGCATCTGGGTGAGCACATAGGGCGCGCGTACATTGATGTCCAGCTGTTCGTCAAGGTCGGTCAGTGGGGCGTCGGCGATCGCGCCGCGGTGGTAGGCCCCTGCCGAGTGCACCAGGATCTTCAGGTCCGTGGGCTGATCACGGACCATGTCGACCAGACAGCCGCGGTCCGCGGGATCGGTGATGTCCGCAGCCTGGTGGTGGATGGTCAGGCCGACCTCGTCTGCCTCCTTGACCATCCTCGCCAGCACCTCCTCATCGCGACCGGTCGCGATGACAAATGCGCCGGCCCGCGCCAACCGAAGGGCGACGGCGCGCCCGATCCCGCTGGAGGCACCGGTGACCAGCGCGCCGCGGCCGGCGAGCTGGGGCAGGTGGGTACGCGGACTTCCGCCTAGCAGATGGTCGGCACAGGCGATGGCCAGGTTCTGCTTTGCCGTCACTGCTTGGACGCTCCTCGGCAGAGTGGCGCAGGTCGCTAACCTGGACGAACACGAGCAGGCTGCCGCTGGGATCCGCGGACGGGTCCCGTTCGCCAGCGCGAACACGCGTCGATGCGGGTCGATCGCGGCCATCTGCGGCGAAGTAGCCACATCCCGCACGGTTGCGACTGTACCATCACGTAACGGTCGAGTATGCGTTGGCGCCCAGGGCCGCCCCAGCTCTCCAATCCCCGCCAGGAACGCGGTCAGGTCGAGTGGAGCGCCCGAGGCCGGCGGCTTCCGCTGTCGCTGCGATCAGCAGATCGGGGACACTCGGGGCCCGGTGATGGCCGGCTGCGGCGGCAAGCGTGCGGCGCGGATACTCGACACGCGAGATTCCGGCTCGGGCGGAGGCAGCGTCGAGCTCGGCGAGAACCGCGTCGGCACGTCACGTACGAGGGTGTCGGCCACCGGCGTCACCTCACAGGTTCGATATCAGATTCCTCAGTCGCGATATCATGGCTGCTTTTGTGCAGGCAGCTACCCCACTCACCTCGCAACTCACCTCGCACGTACCCAAAGGTGTCCTGTGGCGGACTGCAGCCCGCCGGACTGCGGCCCGACGGAGGCTTGGAGGAGGAAGGAGAGCAACGTCCCCGCCAGCGACGCGCCGATCGCGATCGACCAGCCCGCCGGACCGAGCGGGGTGCAACCGAAGAACTGGCTGACGCCTGGTACCTGCACGATGGCGGCCAGGACGACCGCCGAGGCGGCGATGCTCAGCAGGACTGTCCGGTTGCGGCCGCCGACGAGCAGCGTCTGGCCCAGTTGCGAGCCGACGAGCGCGGCGAGGCCGACCGTGTTCGCGTGCCGTCGGCGTCCGGTGAGGCGGGCGATGATCCAGGCACCCGTGGCGGCGAGGGTCGTGGCGACCGCCCGCACCGCGATCTCCCGGTTCAGGACGGTACCGAGGGAGCGCTCCGGGCCCTCGCCGAGGAGCTGTCCGGTCGCCTCCGGATCCGGCTCGCGCAGCGCGACGGCCAGGGCCGGGGCGAGATCGGTGAGCAGATTGACGAGCAGCAGTTGCCGCGCGGACAGCGGCGACCGCCCGGTGGCCATGGAGCCGAGGAGGGTGAACGCGATCTCGCCGAGGTTCCCGCCCACGAAGATGCCCAGGGCCTGGCGGACCGAGGCCCACATCGAACGGCCCTCGACGAGCACGTCGATGATCGTGTCCAGCTGGTCGTCCGTCACGACCACGTCGGCGGCGGCCCGGGCCGCCGGTGTGCCACGCCGGCCCAGCGCGAGGCCGACGTCGGCGAGCCGGATGGCGGGCGCGTCGTTGGCGCCGTCGCCGGTCATCGCCACCGTCTTGCCCAGCCGCTGGTAGGCCTCCACGACCCGCACCTTATGCAGCGGAGTGCCCCGGGCGATCACGGCCACCCTGGGCAGGACCGCGTCCAGGGCCTCGTCGTCCATGGCTTCGAGCTCGACACCCGTCAGCATGATCTGGTTGTCGGTGAGCACTCCCAGTTCGGTGGCGATCGTCCTGGCGGTGGCCGGATGGTCTCCGGTCATCATCAGCACCTGCACGCCCGCGGCGCGCAGCGCCTCCAGCGACGCCCCGGCCGTGGTCCGGACCGGGTCGGACAGGACGAGGAAGCCGAGGAAGGCCAACTCGGCCACGCTGTCATCGGTGAGTTCCTCGTCCGCCGGTCGGGGCGCGGACCCCAGGTTGCGATCGGCCACCGCGAGGACGCGGTAGCCCGCGCCCGCGAGCCGGCTGTGCTCCTGGCTGAGCCTCGCCCGCCGGCGGTCGTTCAGCGGTGCCGTGCCGTCGGCGGTCCGGATGTGGGCGCACCGTGGCAGCAGCACCTCGGGCGCCCCTTTGACGCTCAGCACCGTGGTCGTGCCGGTATCCCCCACTGCCGCGTGGTAGCCGCGGCCCGGCTCGAAGGGAAGCGAGGCCGTCGGCGACCACGCGGCGAGACCGTACTCGCGGGTCACTGCCGCCGCGGCCGCTCCCTTCTGCACCGCGCGATCGGTCGGATGCGGCAACTTCTTCTTTCCTTTGCCGCGCGGCGTGGCGCGTAGCCCGGCGGCCAGCACCCGCCGATGCGTCGCTCCGAACTCGGTCACCGCGGCGGTGTGCGTGCCGTCCGAGACGGCGTGCAGGCGGATCCTGCCCTCGGTGAGCGTTCCGGTCTTGTCGAAACCCAGCACGTCCACCCGGCCGAGGGTCTCGATGGTGCTGGGGTTGCGTACCAGCGCGCCCCGTGCCGAGAGCCGCCGGGCGGCGGAAAGCTGGGCGGCGGTCGCGAGGAAGGGCAGCCCTTCGGGCACCGCCGCGACGGCGAGCGCCACCCCGGCGCTGAGCGTGTCCCGGATCGGCAGGCCACGGATCAACCCGGAGGCCAACAGTGCCCCGGCGGCGGCGAGCGCCACCGGAATGGTGAGATCGGTGATTGTGGACAGTCGCGCCTCGACGCCGCTGAGTCGGGCGGGACCGGCGGTCGCGGCCATGCTGTGCCCCGCCTCGGTGGCCGAGCCGGTGGCCACCACCACGCCGGTGCCCCGTCCGCTGGCGACGGTCGTTCCTTCGTAGATCATCGAGGAGCGGTCTGCCAGGCTGGCGGCTGCCACCGGTCCGGGCGATTTCGTGACCGGCATGGACTCGCCGGTCAGCGACGACTCGTCGACGTCGAGCCCCGTCGTCGACAGGAGCCGGCAGTCCGCGGGGACGACATCCCCGGCCCCGACCATGATGATGTCGCCCGGGACCAGGTCGTCCGCCGGCAGCTTGGTCTCCTCGCCGTCCCGCAGCACCCGGGCCGGAACCGCCGAGACGGCGAACAGTCGGGCGAGTGCCCGGTCCGCCCGTATCTGCTGGACCGCGCCGGCGAACGCCGAGCCGATCGCGACGCTGAGCACCAGACCGGCGTCCAGCACGGAACCGGTCGCGGCCGACAGCGCGGCGCCGCCGAGGAGGACGGGGGTGAGCGGGTTGGCCAGTTCGGCCGCGAACGCCCGGACGAGGCTGGGCGCGGTCGCCTGCATCGACACCGCGCCGTCCTGGCGGCGTCGCGCCGCCTCCTCGGTGGACAGCCCAGCCGGGCGGCTGTTGTCCAGCCGAGCCAGGCAGTCCTCGGCCGGCAGGATGTGCCACGGGGTACGGGGGACCGCGGGCGGCGGGGGGCGGCGACCCAGTTCCCGCGCCGCCCAGATCCCCTCGCCGAGGGCTGCGGTGACCGCCGCGGTGACCATTGTCATGGCCCGGGAGACCAGCCGCGGGTCGGCCCCGGTGAGCATGGCCAACGCACCGGCACCCGAGCCCACCTGGGCGAGCCGCACCGCGTGCCGGCTCACCCGGGCGGCCGCGGCGACCGCCTCGATCACGAGGCTGGCGGCGGCCAGGTCATTCCCAACCAGGATGTGCGCCCCCCAGGCCGGCGAGCCGTCGTGGCCGTTCACGCCGACGCCGCAGTCCGCGGTGCCGACCGCGGCCCGTCGGCGGGACACGACCAGGACGCCGCCGCGCTCGGCCTGCAGACCGCGGATCGTCCCGACCAACCGGTCCCCCCCGGGTACCCCGGGAAGGTTGGTGTCCTCCACTGTTCCGCCGGCGCCGGCGGGAAGGTCACCGGCGATGAACACCGCCCGCCCGGAACGGCGGCAGGCGGCCAGCAGGTGGTGGCTCCCCTCCGCTCGCCCGGGTACGACCGACACGATCGCCATCAGCCTGCTGCCCTGAGCCAGACCGAGCACCGTGTCCGCCCCGGACCGGGCCAGTTCGCGGCGCTCCCGGACACCGGTCCGGCCGCGCAGGCCGAGCTGTTCCACCGGCCCGAGGGCCCAGCCCTCCGCGGTGGCGACGGTGCTGATACCGGCCGGACGGAACAGGGCGTGCGCGCGGACCGCGACGTCGCTGCGGTTCGCACCGGCCAGCGGCACGACGTCGGCGATGATGCGTTCCTCTCCGCGCAGGACGTCGGCGTCGATGACGATGGTGTCGACGCGGTCGAGCACCCGCAGGGCCGCCGAATCCATGATGTGGACGCCGCGGCGCGCCAGGACGCGGGTCAACTGGGCGGCGAAGCCCTCCCGCCCGACCCGGGCCGGGCGTGGCAGCGAGGTGGCGGCCAGCGCCACGGCACGGCGCGGATTCCCGGTGGCGGCGGTGGCGGCCGCGAACCCGCCGAGCCCGCCGAGCACGGTGAGGTCGGCATAGCGCTCCACCGGACCGTCCGGCAGCGGTCGCGGCCGTTCGGTCACCACCGGCTCGGCCGCGGCCCAGTCCGGATGACCGAGCAGCCCGTCCCGAGCCGCCATGAAGGCGTCCCGGCGCGCACGCGCCTCGCCCAGCGCGGCCATCCGGTAGCCGGCGTCGACCGCGAGACCGAGATTCCCCTGCGCCAGGGCGAGGGCACCGGCGTTGACCAGCCCGAGGACGACGTCGGCCCGGCCCGCGCCGAGCATCTGCTCCACCCACCGGCGCAGCCGGGGTTGGGTGTCGACGAGGGTGACCAGCGATGCGATCTCGATGGGCAGTGGCACCGCCCGGGCGAGCCGGCCCGCCGACGCCAGCGCGAACGCGACCCCGTCGGCTGCCAGTGCCGCGGCCGTCCGGCGGACCGGCGCCGCGAACCTCGCCACCGCTCCCGGCTTCGGTTCGAGCGCGACGCCCTCCACCCGGCCGAGGGCCGCGACCAGGTCGTCAAGGGTGGGGGGCGGTTCGGCGAGCCCGACCAGGACACATTGCAACGGCTCGTTGACCCGGGCCCACGCCACCCCGGGCTGATTCTCCAGTACTCGTTCCAGCTGCCGGCGACGGGATTCGCCGGCCGGCCCGGAGATCCCACGGAGCCCGAGACCGAGGAGGTGGTAGGCGTCGGCCTTCCCCCGCGGTTCGCCGGCCGCCGTGGAGCCGGCGATCTCGCGATTGACGCCGTCGCGATTGGCGCCGCGGGGCGTGGGGGGCCCGGGTGCGAGGGAACCGGGCTTTGAATCCGGACTCCACCCGGTCCGGGTATGGGTAAGAACCGTATGGGCGAGAACCGGCTGGGCCACCGCCCCCAGGAGGGCGCCCGGCACGCGCAGGACGGTCCGGGCTGCGGGCAGACGCATCCGCGCGGCCTCCTCCTCACCATTGCATGATCATTGCGTGCGGCGGGCGCGGGCCACGGCTGCCTCGTAGTCCTAACCGACTACCCTCTCCGCACGCGTACTAACTGATCGTTCTAGGAGATCAGTTGGTACGCGGACCGGACGCCGTGGCTCTGCACCGCCCCCCGGGCGGTGGCCAGCGCCTGCGGTGAGAAGTTGATGTTGGACTGGTCCATGAAACTGAAGGCGAACAGCCCGTCCAGGCTGAGTTTGCGCACCTCGTCACCGGCGAGCAGGGCGTGCATGTCCGCGTCCCAGGCCGCCTGCGACCCCGACTTGAAATGCGCCACCATGACCGGGCCGTACTGTCCCAGCAGCTTCGTCATGTTCCGCACGTCGGCGGCGTTGGAATCGTTCCCCATCGCCTGGAAGCTCTGGAAGTCCGACGCCCGCAGCACGTCCGCGAAGTGTGTGATCAGAGAGCGGCCGCCGCCCTTCACCGGATCGTCCCAGCGGCTCTGCCAACCGCCCCAGCCCAGCGACACCCGGGCGTTGGGCGCCCCGGCATGGAAGATCTCCTGGGTCGCCAGATACCGGTCCTGCAGAGCCCGGTAGTAGTTCGTGGTCTCGGGTGTGGCGGCCCACTCGTTGGACTGGCACGGATATGTCTGCAGTTCGGTGAAGAGCGTGACGTAGAGCGCCGGGCCGTTCGCGGGTCCGGCGAAGATCGAGGCGAGCTCGCGGGCGTCGGTGAGAAAGGCGCCGGACAACGGGTACTCCCGGCCGCAGGCGGGGCCATGGGAGGTCTGGAAGGTCCCCACGCTGCCGGTGCCGTCGAGCCAGACGACGAGATGAATGCCGTGGCCGGAACGGTAGACCTCGGGAATCAGGTCCGCTCGCCACTTCCGTAGAAAGCTCAGGTCGCCCGGGCCGTTGTACCAGGTGGTGAGAAAGTCCAGGTTCCCGGCGAGCGGCGAGGCGAGGGCGCTGTCGAGCGCCGGCCCGAGACCAAAGCGCAGCTTGCCCGGCTGGGTCGCCGGGACGGGTCTGATTCCCGCCGCCAGCGCCCGGCCCCAGGGGCCGGGCCGCGGATCCCCGTCATCGGGTGGTGTATGGGCGCCGGGTGGTGCATGGGCGCCGGGTGGGCCGGGAAGGCTGGCCGCGCTGGTGGGCCCTGGTCTGTCCGGGCTACTGGGCCCGACCGCGCTGCTGCCGTCGCGGCCGCGCTGTTCGTGACCGAGGGTCGCGACAAGAACAGCACTCATGGCGAGGAGGACGAGGACGAGTGCGCCGGGATTTCGCGGCAGTCGACTACGTAGGGACACGATCCTCCTGCCGCGGTTGCCGGGTAGCGGCGAAATTGTAGTTGATTAGACGCGCATCGGAGTCATTCTTCGTGGGTGAGTCGAGCGGAGCGGGTGAGGGACTCTGACGGCGATGGTGACTTTCCGTAGTAATTTTCGCCGGGTTGTCGACGCTTGGCGTGAGCGATCTGTCGCCTAAGGGAAAATCCGCCTAGTGTCGGGTGAGTGCTCCTCCTTCCGGGTGTTCGATGATGGCGTTTCCTGACATCGCCCTGTGGCGCGCCCGGCGCGGACGCCCGTGCGGAACCCCGGCTGAGCAGGAGGAGCATGACCGCCGACCCGGATCTTCGGATGAGCACCGCTCTCATCACCGGCGCATCCTCGGGCATCGGCGCGGCGTTCGCCGAGGCATACGCGGACCGTGGAGCCCGGCTCGTCCTCGTGGCGCCGTCCGAGCCGAGGCTATGGATGGTCGCGGAGCGCCTCGGCGCCCGGTACGGCACCGAGGCGCACGTCATCGCGGTCGACCTCGCCGACGAGTGTGGTCCGGACCGCCTCGCCGAGGCGGTCGCCGAAGCGGGCCTGGAGGTCGACATCCTCGTCAACAACGCCGGGTTCGGGACACGCGGTCCCTACCACGAGCTGTCCGCCGACCGGGATCACCGTGAGGTGATGCTGAACGTGGTGGCTGTCGAACGGGTCGCGCACCTGTTCCTGCCGGGCATGGTGGCCCGGGGCCGCGGCACGGTCATCAACGTCTCCTCCACCTCGGGTTTCCAGGCCGTCCCGTACATGACCGTCTACGGGGCCTCGAAGGCCTTCGTCCTGTCGTTCTCGATCGGCCTGTGGGCCGAGTACCGCCGGCGGGGGGTGCGCGTCCTCGCGTTATGCCCCGGACCGACCGACACCGAGTTCTTCGAGGTGCTGGGAACCCGGATGTCCGCCGGTGGCCGGTTGCGGACCACGGACGAGGTGATCGCCACCGCGTTCCGTGCCCTCGACCGCGGCCAGCCGTACGTCATCGACGGACGGCTGAACTACCTGACCTCCAATGCCTCCCGGCTGCTGCCGCGCGGACTGGTCGCGCGGATCACCGAACGGGTACTGCGCCCCGGCCGCTCGCGGCCGCCGGACCCGTCGACGTCAGTCCGCCGAGTTCGGCCACCAGCTCGTAGGAGCGGATCCGGTCCGCCAGCCGGGTGACGTTGGTGACGACCATGACCTCGTCGGCACCCGTCTCGTCGAGCAGTGCGTCGATCCCCGCGCGAACCGTCACCGGGGAGCCGACGATGTGCGAGGCGGTGGCGGCCTCCGCGATCGACCGCTCCCGCGAGGTCCACGGGTAGGCGGCGGCCTCCTCGGGCGAAGGGAACACCCCGGGGCGGCCGGTACGCAGCCGCAGCATCGCCAGCCGCTGCGGTCCGGCCAGCCACTGCGCGTGCTCGTCGTCGGCGGCACAGAGCACCGCGGCGGCGACGATCGCATACGGTCGTTCCCGACCGGGCAAGGGACGGAAGGACTTCCGGTAAAGCTCCAGCGCCGGCACCGTGTTCACCGAGCTGAAATGGTGCGCGAACGCGAACGGCAGGCCGAGCATGCCGGCCACCTGGGCGCTGTAGCCACTCGATCCCAGCAACCAGATGGGCGGTACCTCGGCCCGCGGGAACGCGGTGACGCCGCGCCTCGGGTGCGAGTCGGGGAAATCCCCCCCGGCCAGAAAGGTCGTCAGTTCGGCGAGCTGCTCGGGGAAGTCGTCGATGGCCGACAGGTCGCTGGTGCGGCGTAGAGCCCGGGCGGTCGCGGGATCGGTGCCGGGAGCACGGCCGATACCCAGATCGATCCGTCCCGGGAAGAGGGTGCCCAACGTGCCGAACTGTTCGGCGATGGCGAGTGGCGCATGGTTGGGCAGCATCACCCCACCGGACCCCACCCTGAGGGTGGTGGTGGCCGCGGCGACCTGACTGATGAGGATCGAGGTAGCCGAGCTCGCGATCCCCGGGATGCCATGATGCTCGGCCAACCAGTATCGGGTGTATCCGAGCCTTTCGGCATGTCGGGCGAGTTCGAGTGTCCCGTGGACCGCGTCGGTGGCGGGGACGCCGGTGCCCACCGGGACGAGATCCAACACGGACAGGGGGACAGGTCGGGCCGGGCTCACGGCTGGTTACAACGAAGCATTCGGCCGCGCTCTTCCCCGGGTACTTCCCCGGGTACTTCCCCGGGCACCCCGGGGGCCATCAGCCGCCGACCGTCTCCATGTAGTCCTCGGCCACCTCGTCGAGATCGTCCATCGGATAACCGAGGGCGACGCGCACCCGCCGCCGGCCGACCAGCAGGAGATCGAGCATGAAGTCGGGGACCGTGGCGTGCTCGCAGCGGTGGTAGCCCATGGTGAACCAGGCGTGGGCGTCGGTGAGCAGGCCGATTGACTCCAGGCTCTCGGCCACGGCCTCGTAGACGCCCGGATCGACCGACCGGGACGCCTTCAGCTCGGCCCGCAGCGCGGCCGCGTCGTCCTGCTGACCGTTGCGCAGCAGGCCGTCATGCAGCCAGACGCGGGGATCGACCGGGCACTCGCCGCCGTCCGCCACCGCCGCCCGGTAGCAGCGGATCGCCTCGTCCCAGTCGTCCGCGAGCCCGTACTGGCTGCCCGCGTCGACCAGCAGGGATGCCCGGGTGACGCGTTCGCCGTGCGTCTCGCTCCGTTCGGCCAGGACCTCCAGAGTGGCTGCCGCGCCGCGATGGTCGCCGTTTCCCGCGGCCTTGAAGACGATCTCGTCTACGTCGTCATCCGAAAGGCCGTCATCCGAAAGCATGGGAATATTGTCACCCCTGGTTGTGGGGCCGGCACGCGGGCGGCGTGCTCTTCGATGGCGGTCTCACATGGTACCCGTCAGCCGGATCAGGATCGACGGGCCATCTTGAGGGTCTTCTCCAACTGCTCGCGGTCCACCTCGGCGACCCGGCCATTCGTCGGGACGGTCGGGATGTGGCCACCGCCGAGGACGAGGTCGGTGGTGTGCCGCAGGCCCATGTCCTTCTGCTCCACGTCAAGGATGGCCTCCTCGACCCGGTAGAGCTTCTCGATCCTGGAGACCTTCGCCTCGACCTGGGCCGCGACGATGCGCAGCCGCCGTTCGGCCTTGGCCAGCCGCCGTTCGAGTCGACGGTCGACGATGTTGGGCATCGGCTCGTCCCGTTCCGTCGGGTCGTGCAGGTAGAGCTCGACCGCGACGGCGACCAGCGGGATCAACGCCTGGAACAGGATCACCGCGCCGCCGGTGCTCTCGCTGGCCGATCCCTGGGTGCGCACCAGCACGCCGGCGATGGACAGCAGCAGGAAGATCGCGGTGGTGAGGGTCAAGGCCAGCGGCGACGACTTCGACTCCACCAGTTGCTCGCGGATCTCCGGATCGATCTTGAACCGGCCCGCGTCGGCGTCGGCGAGCATCTGTTTCTGGGCCCGTGCGAGGATCGACGCCTTGATGCCGTGGGCGAGCGCCACCCCGGCGATGAACACGGCGACCCCCAGCAGGCCGCCCAGCCACCATTCGGGCCCGTACCCGCCGACGTCGGCGAGGACGGCGTAGGACTGGGCGAAGACGTAGAAGTCCAGCGCCGCGAGCACCGTCAGCACCGCGGCCCGGGCCGGGCCCGCCAGTGCCATCTGCGGGATGCGTTCCTGCACCCCGACGCTGCGCCACAGCCGGCCCTGCTCGACCTTGTTCTTGATCAGCTCGGTCCGCCGCTCTCGGCGTTCGGCCCGGGAGTCGATCTCCATCCGGAGCTCGGCGATCAGCTCTTCCAGGGTCCGTCCGTCAGCCCGGACCGCGGCGCGGACCTCCTGGACCTCCGCGTCCTCGAGGCTCTTGAGGACCTTCGGGCGGGTCTCGGCGCCCGCCAGCGCAATGTCGGCGTCTCCCACCCGGCGGATGAGCTGCTTGGCCAGACGCCCTGGCTGGTTTCCCCTACGCAGCACCTTGGAGGTTCCTACTTTCCGATCTCGGTCCTTCCGGGTTCGACCGGACGGGTTCGACGGGACATTCGACGAGAGGTTCCACGGAGTTGTCGGCCTCGTCGGCTGCTGGTCGGTGTGGTTGGCGTGGTCGGCCGGTCAGTCGATTGGACGGGCGAAGGTGCCGCCGACGAAGCAGAGCATGGCGCAGACGATGCCGAGCACCGAGGCGACCATCGCCTCGCGCGCACCCTGGGCCTCGTCACCGGAGAAGACCATGGTCAGTACGAGCGTGCCGACCCCGACGACCGCACCGACGGCCCCCAGCAGGAACCGTCGCTGGATGGTCTCCCGCGGCGGCAGCCTGGACAGCGCGTCGATCGGGGCGATCCGGCCGGCCCGGGCCTGGTTGCCCACACGGCGGCGGATGTCGCGCAGTCGGAAGGTGTTCCCGGTGATGAAGAAGCTGAGCGCGGTCACGATCATCGAGCCGGTGACGGAGACCTTCGCGAACGGCGACGACAGGGTCAGCCAGACCCAGATCTCCAGCACCGCGAGCATGAGCAGGCAGCTGGTGATCACGACCGTCGAGCGCATGAGGGCCGGGCTGAAATGCTGCTCCTCGGGCTCGTGAAGAACACCCATGGGTCGCCTCCTTGCGTGGGTTTCCACCGGTGCTGTCGCGATCATCAGTGGCTCGGACGTGTCGGCGTGGTGCGCGCCGCGGCGGATGCGGACGGGGTGTTCCGGGAACTCGGGTGCTCCGGCGACGGTCGCGGCCGGACTTGAGGTGGCGGTGAGGGTGGTCAGTGCAGTGCCGCTTTCGATGGGGCCGGGCTGGTCGGGGGCATGAGGATGATGACGCCGGGTGTCCGGCCGGGGCGGGGCCGTCCTAGCTGCAGTCACTGCTGATCCGTCGGCACAGTTCGCCCTTGAGGTAACGGGCGAGGTCCTGCTGCGGGCGGTCCGCTGATCCCTCGTTGACGCCGATGAAACGCACCCCGTCGTTTCCGACGGAGGTGATCTGCCGTGTCTCGAAGCACCGTTTGACCAGTGCCTCGGCGATCGACACGGAGGCCTTCTTACCGTCGACGTTGAGGCAGTCGGACTCCTGGCCGGTCCCCAGGAGGTCCGTCCAGACCAGCACGGTCACCTCGTTGACCTTCACATCGGGCGTGGAACGGACGGCGTTGATCTCGTCGTTGATGCCGGCGAGCAGGCCCGTCACGCTGCCCTTCGGGCTGACCCGCTCGGTTTGGACGATGTGGTCGATCTCCTGGCTGAGCACCTTCGACGCGGCGAGCCGGTCCTTCTCCTCGCGTCGGTCGTTGTTCCGAGTGATCTGGAACATCCGATCACCGTGGAAGCAGTCCGAGTAGGTCATCGGGCCGCCGCCGCTGGCGACCAGCCGGATGTACTCGCCGTTCTTCAGCGCGGTGTCGAGATAGGGCTGGGTCCGGGCGGTCACCCGCCCGGCCGTCTCGGGCGAGTTGTCGGACAGGTCGAGAAGGATCAGTAGCAGGGGTGCGCCGTTGTCCGGGGCCTTCTCCTGGTATCGGGTGCAGTCCAACGGAGCGGAGGCGTCGGCCCTGCCCAGCAGACCGCCGGTGTTGCAGGCGGTGAGCATCGGCGTCGCGAGCAGCGTCGCCGCGACCAGGCCGGCGAGCAGCCTGCGCCGGGCCCGTCGCCGCGGCCCGGCAACCATCAGATCGTCCTCGGTCGCATCCTCGGTCGCCGCCGTGGAAGCGACGGGAACAGCGACGGGAACAGCGACGGGAACATTGCTCGTCATCGCAGCACGATCTCCACTCGGCGCCGGCTCGCGTCGGCGACGCCGTCCTGCGCGCCTTCCTCGCCCTTGCCCTCGACCTCCAGCACCGAGCCGGGGATGCCCTGAGCCGCAAGCCACGACTCGACCGCCTTGGCGCGATCCTGCGACAGCCGCAGGTTGTCCTCGGTCCGACCCAGCCCATCGCTGTACCCGATGACCGCGATGTGGCCGGGGTGTTCACGGATCGACGGCAGAATCTGCCCCAACGCGGTCACGGCCTCCCTCCGGAGCTCACTGCTGTTCGAGTCGAACAGGTAGTCGGCGCTGACCGTCGTCACCTGGCTGCCGTCCGGCTGGGTGATGAACTTGCTCAACGGTGGCAACGGATCAGCCGCGACGGCGGGCGCGATCCGGGTGGCCCGTGGCGCCGGAGCGAACGAGGCGGTGTCGCCGCCGCTGGAGGAGCACCCGGCCACGAGTCCCAGCGCCGCTGTCATGACCACGCCCGCGCACGTGCGGACGGCCGGATTGCCGCGTCGCCTGAACGTGGCATCTCCGGGTGTGGAGTGAGCGTGATACACGGTCTGCCCCTAACGGCGAATCCGGGGCTCACCATAACGGGGGGGATCGGGCCGTCTCACCGCACCCTGGGGCGTTGTTCGCATAGTGTGTCAGCCCGTCGCGGCGTTGAGTCGGTGGCCTGGTGCGCGCCGCATCCATGCTGATCGGCACCCGAGGCCCCGGAAGGGAGCTGGGTTACGAAGATCGAGGTGGAGGGGACGTATCCGCCCCGGATCGGTCCCCATTGCCCCCAGGCCCGCTCCTGGCCAGGAGGCCATTCCGGCTCGATGACGTCGAGCAGGATCAATCCCGCGGCGACGATCTCGCGGACCCGGTCGCCCATCGTGCGGTGTGTCTCGGTGTAGATCGCGCTGCCCTGCTCGTCGTGCTCGGTGTAGGCGCGTCGGTCGAAGTAGCTGTGGAAGACCCGCAGGCCGTTCTCGTCCGGGTCATCCGGCAGGCACCAGACGAACGGATGGGTCGTGGAGAACACCCAGCGGCCGCCCGGCCGCAGCACCCGGGCGATCTCCCGCATCACGGTGCCACTGTCGGCGACGAACGGGACCGCGCCGAACGCCGAGCAAGCCACGTCCACGCTGGCGGCCGCGAACGGGAGCGCCGTGGCGTCCGCCCGGACGAGTGGCACATCGATACCGGTGCGGATCCCGAGCGCGCGAGCCTGGTCCAGCTGACCGCCGGACAGGTCGAATCCCACCACCCGGGCGCCCTGCCCGCGCAGCCAGCGGGCGCACTGCGCGCCGCCGCAGCCGACTTCCAGGACCACCTTGCCGGCGACGTCGCCGAGCAACCCGATCTCGGACTCCCGCAGTCCCTCCGGGCACCAGCAGAAGTCGCTGTCGCCGTGCTCCGACTGGTAGTCCGCCGCGGCATCGTCCCAGTAGAAGCGGCTCGCCCGGCGGGCCGTGCCCGGGTCGATGTCACGGTAGCCGTAGGCCGGCAGCGGCGCGGAACCGTCCTGATCGGTGTGGCTTGGGCCGGTGTGGCTTGGGCCGGTGTGGCTCGGGCCGGTGTGGCTCGGGCCGGTGTGGCTCGGGCCGGTGTGGTCGGTCGGGCCGGTGGTGCCGATGCTGTCGATTGTGCCGGTGCTGTCGGCGATGTTGTCTGGACTTTCCACGGTGACCCATGCTGGCATCCGGACCCGCGGCCACCCCGCTCGGGATGGGCGTTCAGGTCACGACCGGGGCCTGTTTACGGAGCGTGATGGGTGACGGCCGCGCCGATCACCGCGCGGTCCTCGGTGATGGTGACCGGCGTGTACACCACCATGCCGGCGGAGTTGCGGTCGACGAGACGTCCGCGGCGGCTCTCCCCGACAAGACGGGCCCGGCCCTCCAGCGACCCCACGCCCACCTCGTGGTCGGCCGGGCCGAAGGGGCCGGTACCGACCAGCCCGGCCTGCTCGGGAACCTCGGTCACGTAGATCCGCACGATCGCTCCGGGCACGGTCGTCCAGCGCAGGACGGTGCCGCCCAGGGTGGAACGGGCCTCCAGATCCACCACCGCGCGCGGCCGTGCGACGACCCGCACCAGTACCTCCGCGGCACCCGACGGGGCGACGAGACTATCCGAGGCGTCCGCTCCGGCGACCCACACCTGGTAGCGGTAGATCGCGCCGGGTGCGGTGTCCTGGTCGAGGAAATAGCCGTCGGATCCGCGGAACCGGCGCTTCGCGCCCGACAGCGGGGAGGTCTCGGCGAAGGTCCGTTCGATGACGATGCAGCCCTGCCCCGGAACCGGTCGCCAGGACAGCGCGACCGCGTCGTCGATCATGCTCGCCCGCAGCGCCGTGACGGGCGGGAAGAGCGTGCGGGTCGGGGTGCGGACCGGTACGGACCGCAGCTGGCCGGATTCGCCGGACACCGTGGTGACCACCTCGTGCCAGTGCGGGACGCCCCTGGGCACGCCGGCGTCGAACAGCTCGGTGGCCGTGGTGATGCCCAGGCTGCGTTCGCGGCGGCCGCCGGGGGCCGTGGGGTCGACAAGAACACGCGACACCCGGTAGGAGGCGCCCTGCGTGGTCGATGGTTCCCATCGGAGCAGGACCGCGCCGTCCTGCTCCACCGCGGTGAGCTCCGTCGGGGCGGCAGGATGGCCGGTCTGCGGCGCGCCGGGATCGACGTGTCCGCTGGGCACCTGGCTGGGCGCCGCTCTGGCGGTGGGCCCTGGATGCCAGGACAGCTCGTCAACGTGGGCCGCCCGACGCTGCGGATCGGCCTGGGCCGCCCGGGCGAGCAGCTCGCGCGCCCGGGCCGGGGTCATCCGCCGGCCGGGGTCCTTCTCCAACAGGCCGTCGAGCACCGCGGCCAGCTCGCCGGCCCGGTGCGCCTGGGCGGGCGGGTGCAGCAGGATGGCCGCGAGCATCGCGCCGAACGTGTCCCGCTCGAACGGCGGCCGGCCCTCGACGGCGAAGTACAGCGTGCCGCCCAGGCTGAACAGGTCCGCCTCGAAGGTGGCGGGCTGGTTGTTCAGCCGCTCCGGCGCCATGTAGAGGGGGGTCCCGAGGACACCGGTGACGGTGAGGGTCGGGTCGCCGTCGCCGGTGGCGATGCCGAAGTCGGTGAGCACGATCCGTCCATCGGTCCCGATCAGGACGTTCGACGGCTTGACGTCACGGTGAACGATGCCATGCGCCCGTGCCGCGACGAGGGCGTCGAGCACCGCGGTCCCGATCCGGGCGACCTCGGCAACGGGCAGGGGCCCGTCGGACCGGACCACCTCGAACAGGGACCGGGACGGCACGAGCTCCATCACGATCCAGGGCAGGCCGTTTTCCAGGAGCACGTCGAGGATGGTGACGACATGCGGATGGCCGCGAAGCTTGGCCGCATGGCGCGCCTCCCGCAGGGCGCGTTCGACCCGGCCCGCGCGTTCGGCCTCGGCGACTCCGCCGGCGAACTCGATCTCCTTGAGGGCCGCCTCGGTCTCCAGCACGGAGTCGAAGGCACGCCACACCGTCCCCATCGCACCCGCACCCAGCCGCGCGACGAGTCGGTATCGGCCCGCCACCATACGGTTGCCTACCGGAACGGTAGCCACGACACCCCCTTGGCTTCCTCCATTGTCGCAGGACAGCTTCCCAGGTGGACGGAAATATCGAGACGCTGCCGAGCAGCCCGCTCGCCGGGGTCGGGTCGGGTGACCCCGGGCTGGGCCGGGGTTGGGTCGGTCAGGACGGGTCGGGGCGTTCCGGCACGAGGTGCTGGCCGGGGGCCGCGGCGCCGTGCAGGCGCAGGGTCGCCCCGGCGGCGTCCGCGCCGGCTTCCCCACCGGTGTTCGTACGGGATGCCGGGTGGGTCGGTTCCAGGAGCCGGTGTGACCCCACCGGCTCACCCGGCCCGTCGGTTCCAGGCCGATCCCCCGGGGCCGGCCGGGACGGCGCCATGGCGCCCGCGAAGGCCGTGGCGACGATCAGGGCGCCGGCGACCGACAGCAGCACGCGATTCGGCTCGTCAACATCCAGGACGCGCGCGAGCAGCAGACCGATCCCCGACCCGCTCACCGCCGCGGCCACGGTCATCAGGACACCGATCCGCCGGTCGCCCAGGAAGATCGTTTGTCCGCAGATGAGGCCGATTATCGCGGCGGCCACCGGCCCCACGACGGCATGGCCGGTCCGCTCGGTTCCGGCGGCCCAGACCCCGACCGCGGCGGCCAGACCGGTCAGGGCGAGCAGCGCGGTCAGGACCGATGGCCGTGACGAGGACGGGGATGGCCGTGACGGATGCGCGGGCCCGACTGCGGGGAATGGCGGCGTCGGGACGGATGAGGGCGTGGGGGGAGGGGTTGCCGGCGGGCCGGGATTCGGGGTCGGCCGGGTCTGCTCGCGGTTCGGTTCCGCACCCGTGACCGGGGGGACGTCGTTGCTGGCGTCGGCCGTCTCCTCGGGGGAGAGCCGTTGGGTGAGCAGGCGGACGAGCTCGCCGGCGGAGGGCCGGTGCCCGGGGTTCTTCGTCAGGGCCTGACGAACGGGACCGAGCAGCCGCTCGGGCACGCCGTCGAGCTCCGGCTCGGTCGAGCTGATGTGCAGCGCCACGATCTCCGGCGCCTCGCCGCGGAAGGGCCGCCGCCCGGTCGCGGCGAAGACCACGCAGCATCCCCAGGCGAAGACGTCCGCGGCCGATCCCGCCTGCTGGCCGTTGATCTGCTCGGGGGCCATCCAGACCACGGTCCCGACGAGTTCGCCCGCCTGGGTGTAGCCGGTGTAGTCGGCCGACCGGGCCACCCCGAAGTCGATGACCTTGGGACCGGCCCAGGACATCACGATGTTCGCCGGTTTGAGGTCGCGATGCACCACGCTGGCGGCGTGGATCGCATCGAGGGCCGCGGCGAGACCGATCGCGAGCCCATCCAGAGGGCGGCCCGTGAGCGGGCCGCCCTCCCGGACGGCGGCGTGCAGGGTGGGGCCCGCCACGTATTCGGTCGCGAGCCAGGGCTTCGGCCCGTCCACCTCGGCCCTGATCACCCGGGCGACGGTGTCGGCTCGCACATGCCGGGCAGCCGAGACCTCGGAACGGAAGCGGGCACGGAACTCGGGGTCACTGGCATGCACCTCGTGCGGCACCTTCACCGCGACGGGCTGGTCGTCCGGTCCGAATCCCAGGTAAACAACGCCCATGCCGCCGGCGCCGATGCGACTGTGCAGGCGATAGGGCCCCATCACTCGTGGGTCGGTGTCGTTCAGTGGTCGTAGCACGGCTGGTCCTCGAGCGTCCCTGTCCCCGGCGTCCCTGTCCCCGGCGCTTCTGTCTCGGACAGTGCCGTCTCCGGCGGCACTGCCTTTGGTGGCGCTGTCACGTTGGTGGCGCTGTCACGTTGGTGGCGCTGTCACGTCGCACCACAGCCCGGTGGCCGTCGGAATCTCCGAACGTAGTACTCCGCGGCGGCCCGATGCAGCGGTATATAGCAGAAAAGTGGGCCTTCGTAGACGGACAGCGCGTCCGGGACCGTCCGTCCTCCGGGGTTGTCGCCCCACAGCTCCTTCGCGTAGTCCTGCGGATCCCGGAACAGTTCGGCGGTCGCCCGCCTGACCAGCACCGGATCGGCGTCCGCATGGGCGAGCAGGCCGTTGGGGATCGTGATGGTCCGGACCGGCGAGATCCCCCGGTAGTCGTCGGGCCCGAGGCTTCCGGTGCCGAAGACCGGCCCGGCGAAGAAGTGCCCGCGGGACCGGTAGAACTGGTCCCAGTCGGCGGTGATGCCGTCCTGGTAGCTGGACAGGTCGAGCAGGCGCAGCCTGGCGCCACCGGCGATGGCGTTCTTGATCTGCCGGGTTCCGGCTCCGCCCGCCCAGACCACCGCGTCCACCTTCCCGGCGGACAGGCCGCGCAGGGCCTCGTCGATGGAGGATTCGTCCAGTTCGCCGCGGCAGTCCTCGGACAGGGCCACCCGCAGGAGCACCTCGCTGATCTGCCGGACCCCCGATCCCGGCCGGCCGGCGGCGATGGGTCGGTGGCAGAGATCGGCGAAGCGGGTGATGTCGACGTCATCCGACCTGCTGGTGGGGTCGCGCACGATCACGTGCAGCAGGTCCTGATGGACGGGGCCGATGGTGCGCAGACCCGCCACCGGGTGGCCACCGCGGTTCGGATCGAACTGGTTGACCCCCTCCGCCGCGTCGACCGTCGTGTTGAGCTGCGCGATCGCCAACCCGCAGACGCGGCTGTCGGGTGATTCCAGGTTATAGATGTTCTCCGTGGAACCCGCCGTTTCCACGACGTCCACGTCGAAGTGTTCCGGGGCGGCTTGCAACCGGGTCCGCAGTACCCGGGCAAACTGGTTGTAGGGTGACCCGACACTGCCAGTGAAGATCTGTACCGAAGTGCAGGCGGATCGGCCCGCTGGCGGCCAGGCGGCAGCCCTGGAACGATCGGACGTGGTAATGAGCAAAGTGACGACGGCGACGGCGAGAACCACACCGATCACCACGGTGAGGCGTTGCCGTCGGGTCAGCCTTTCCGGCCGGGACCCGGCCGGTTGGTCCGTCGACACCGCGCATCCTCCGCTCTGGGATGTGGATCATTGACGACCATGGTCGCGGAATGCGGGAAATCGTAGAGGAATCGGCAGAGCAGGTTCACGGCCGGGGGTGCGGTGGTAAAGCGCCCGCCTACCAGCTTCTCGGAAACTCTTCCGGAGCGCGATTCCCGGCGGGCCTTCGGGCTTGTCCGGTGGACGACACGGGGTCACCGGTGGCGAGGCCAACGCCCGGCTTCCCGGCCTGGGAGCCACAGGTCGACCCCGCCGACCCGGCTGGGAGCCGCGCCGACGAGTTCGCGCAGCAGCGTGCGTAGCTCGGCAGTCCGCCGCGCCGGTCCCAGCACGACGGCGTCCGGGGCGAGCCGTTTGTAGGCCGCCCGCAGCCGCGGCGATCCCGACATGGCAGCGGCGGTCGTCGCGCCGTTGTCGATGTCGATGAGGGCGGACGTCAGCGCGTCCGGCGGGCTGTGGAACGCCGCCCGGCCATCGGGCCCGGGGACGGTGCAGTAGCAGCCGGGGATGACGAACCGGAAGTTCGCCCTGGCCTGCCACAGCATGGCCTCGGCGTTCTGGGGATGGGGAAAGGGGACGACGAGTGCGGTGGCACCCTGCGGAATCAGGGTCACCCCGTCACTGGTGAAGAACGCGGGCGTCGTCATCGACGTGGTGAGCATCGGGGCGGGGACGAGCGCCACCAGGGCCGCGAGTGTCAGCAGGCCGGCTCCCAGCCGGACGGTCCTGGCCTGGACCCGAGCGGGGATCTCCCGGCCGGGGTCCGGATCGGCGGGCACCGTCCGGTCCGACGCCAGCTGGTCAAGCCCGGTCGCCACCACGATGGCCGCGCACATCATCACGTATAACGCCAGGCGGGAGGGCAACACGTTGCCGAGTACCGGCACGTGCTGAAGGGGCCGCCACGGGAGGGGAACGCCGGTGCCCCGGCCGTCGACATGCAGGTGACCACCGAGTGAGAGCACGGCCATGACCACGCCGAGCGGAGCGAACACCCCGACCAGCGGAGGCCGGCGCGCGCCGCCCGTTGCGACGACGACCACGACGATCAGAACGATCAGTGGAGCGCCCAGGTAGCCGCTGACCTCGACCGCGTTCCCCGTGAAACCGAGGCTGTGGCGCAGCGCGCCGTCCGGGGCGACGGCCTGCATGGGCGTCGGCGTGACGAAGGTCAGCAGATCCGTCACGGCGATTCCATCGGGTTGGATCGAGCCATGGATCCGCTGGGCACCCAGGAACTGGGTGCCCAGCGGCCAGGCGAGCGCGACCGCGGCGACCCCGCCGGCCGTGGCGAGGCCGGTCAGGGCCGGTCGTAGCCGCGATCGGATCCGATCGCGATGACGTACGGCGAGGATCACAAGGCCGAACGTGGCTGTCAGCGCAGATGTGGCGAGCAGCTCCTCGCCGATCAGCGCCTGGGCGATGATCGCCAGACCGAGCAGGACGCCGGTGCGCCGCGGCCCCCGCCCGCGGACCACGAGATCGTCGAGGAGCAGCAGGAGAACCGGTGGGAACGGCGCGAAGGTCAGATGCAGATGACCGTAGGACGCACCGATCATGTACGGTCCGAAGCCGTACAGCAGGCCCGCCAGCGCCGCTGGTCCCGGACGTACCCATCGGCGCAGCACCCAGAACAGGGCGAATCCGCTGATCACGGGCGCCAGAGTCAGTAGCACCGTCAGCGTGGTCACGGGGCCGCCCAGCAGCGTGATCGGTGCGGCCAGCGCGCCCAGTAGGAGCACGGGTGTGCTCCACAGGACGTCGGCCCCGTCGGGGGCGTTGATGTGGTGCGTCAGGAACGGGTTGAGCCCGTCGGCGAGCGCGTGCGGCGTCCAGCCGAGGAACCAGGCGAACAGCATGGCGTCGTTGCCGCCGTAGGAGACGTTCCCGAGATTCCCCCAAGCGGAGTGGAAGATGCCGATGGCCACCGCCAGGTATCCCACCGCGACCAACAGCGGCGGAGGAACCTGGATCCGCCAGGACCGGATCTCCGGCGCCGGGCGTGCACCGTGGCCGGGAGCATGATCGGTACCGTGACCGGAGATGCCTTTGGCGGCCCCAGCGGTTTCGGATTGCGTCACGACGGCCCCCCTCGTGTGCCCGTAGACCCCGATCCGCCCCCTGCGGACGGGATGTACGGGGCGTTCACGACCATAGTCGCCCTGATTGCCTCTGCAGCTACATAACGTGATGATTTGGCGGTGTGGGGTGACGGTTCGCCCGCGACGCGGCACAGGGAGAGATACCCGCCGAGGGAGAGTTCCTCAGCCGGCTACGGAAACCCTCGCCGGTTTTCCGGGACCGCGTTCGTTCTCGCGGGTCCGGCGGTTCCTGGTGCTGGGCTGTCCGGTGCTGGGCTGTCCGGTGCTGGGCTGTCCGGGCCGTTCCGGTGTGGTGCGCGGTACTACCCGGCTGCCCGGTCCTGGCCGCGGGGCGTGGCGCTCGGATCCGCCCATTCCGCCACCAACGCGGCGTAGCTGCGATAGCGCGCAACGGCGTAGTCGTCGGAGACGACGCCGTCGCGGTCAAGCACGGCGACGGGATAGCCGCGCTCCGCGCGATAGCCCCGTTCACCGACGATGACCCGCCCCCCGAGCCGGACCACTCCGACGACGTACGGCAGGGAGGTCCAGCGGGGCGGGCGGGCGGTGGCCAGGATGCTCGGGTCCCGCCAGGCATACAGGCCGCAGGCGCAGTGCTCGTCCGGGACCCGTTCGTGGCCCGCGCCGGGCTCGCCGGGCTCGCCGTCCCGGTCCGGCCGGCGGGTGCGCAGGCAATGTGCCTCGGTCATGCCGTCGGCGCGCCAGAGCAGCAACCCGGGTGGAAACGGCGACCACGGCGTCCAGGCAGGGCGTAGCTGGCCGCGCGCGTCCACCGCCCACTGCCGCCAGCCGAGCAGGCTCACCCGGGAACCGGTTCCAGGTCCGGTTCCGGCGCGGCCGGGACCGGGATGGTCAGCGGCTCGGAATCGGGAAAGCTGATCGGCTCGTCTTCGACGATCCGTTCCGGTCTGCCCACATCACCCACACGTCTACGTTGAGCGCCCGATGCCGAGCCGTCAATGCCCCGGCGGGTAGCCGTCAATGCCCCCGGCGGGTAGCAGGCACCCCATCGGGGTACGGGCCCTCCCTCCGGGGGCGGGCCGACCAGCGGAACCAGGCGCAGCGCCGCGGGCCGCAACCACTGGTTCCCACGAACTCCTGGTCGGCGTGTCGATGATCTCCACCGGTGGTGTTCAATGTGCTCTTCGCCTAGTCCTGTGGGGTGATGTCGTTGCCGGGCATGTCTGCGGCCGATCCGTACCAGGTGGCCGCGGCCCTGCTGTGGGCCCGCGTCCTCGGTCTCGAGACCGTCGGTCTGCATGACGACTTCACCGATCTCGGCGGTGATGCGGCGACCGCGCAGGAGCTGGTGGCGACCCTGTGCGACGAGTTCGGGGTCCGGCTGCCGAGCTCCGTGGTCGCCCAGGCGCCGACGCCCGCCGCGTTCGCCGAGGTGTGGGCCGCCCGGCAGAGCGAGTCCGTCGGGCATCCCACCGTGATGCCGCTGACGCCCGACGGTTCCGGCACCCCGTTGTTCTGCTTCCCGGAGGCTGGTGGGCCGGCGATCGGTCTGCTCCCGTTCGCCCGGTACTTCGCGGGCGAACGGCGAGTCTACGGGATGCAGGCGCACGCCCTGGAACGGCGGGGCGTCCCCGACTGGTCGGTGTCGGCCGCCGCCCGGCGGCACGTGGGAGAGATTCGTCTTCTCCAGCCGACGGGTCCCTACCTGCTGGCCGGGCACTCCTTCGGCGGACTGATCGCGTTCGAGGCCGCGCAGGTCCTCCGGAAGGCGGGCCACGAGGTCGGCCTGCTGTCGTTGATCGACACCTATCTGCCGGGTACCTCGCGGCTGACCCGATCCGGGGCGATCGTGCCGACCAGTCAATTGGAGGGAGCGCATCCGGACTCCCCAGCGCCGCCCGACGCCGGTCGGGGGATCGGCCCACTCGCCGCCGACGATGGGCCCACGCTGACCCCGCGGGTGGTGGTCGACCGCCTGCGCCAACTCGTCGAGCTGCCGCTCGCCGGCGTGGTCCGCTTCCGGGGGATCCACCAGTACGACGTCTTCTACAACCAGGGGCGCATTCTGACGATGACCTACCGCCCCCGCACCTACGATGGCCGGACGACGGTCTGGCTCGCCGACGACCACGACGAGATCGAGGCCTGGCGGGGCGTCCTGACCGGACCCGCCGCGATCCGCCGGATCGGTGGGGACCACCGCGGCGTCCTGCGGGAACCGCTGGTCGCCGGGGTGGTGGCCGAGCTGCGCCACGAGCTGGCGACGGTGCCCGGCATCGACGGCCGCCGGGTCTGATCTCCTGCGGACCGCCATCCCCACGCCGCCCGCGGAGACGTTTGCCGCACTGCGGCGGCGCTACCCGCAGGTCGACCCCGAGCGACTCCTCCCGGTCGGGTGTGACGCGGCGCGTTCGTTGATCGCCGAATGTCTTGCCGCCGGGATGAGTAAGTTCGTCGTTCATCCGGTCACGACACCCGGCGGATGGCCGGATTTCCTCGACGCCTTCGCCGCCGAACTCATGCCGCTCGAGACCTGATCGGCGGGCGTTCCTGGCGAGTAGGACGATCGTTCCTGGCGAGTCGGACGATATGGACGGAGGGCTCAGGTGATGGTGAAACCGCCGTCGACGGCAAGGGTCTGCCCGGTGACGAAACTGCCGGCGTCGGAGGCCAGGAAGAGCAGCGCCGCGGTCAGTTCCTCCGGTTCACCGAAGCGTCCGCCGAGGACCCTCGGCAACTGGGTCCCGAGGTACTCGGGCTGGTACGCGGCGGTCATCTCAGAGTGGAAGAAACCCGGCGCCAGCGCGTTCACCCGGATGCCGCGTCGGCCGGTCCATTGCTGGGCCAGATCACGGGTGAGGCCGACGAGTGCGGCCTTGCTCGCCGCGTAGGCCGCCTGCGGCAGGCCGGCGGTCGTCAGACCGAGAACGCTGGAGATGTTAACGATGCTGCTGCCGGGTCGCATGACCCGCGCCGCCGCCTGCGCCATCCAGTAGCAGCCGCCCAGGTTGACGTCGATGACGGAGCGGAACTGTTGCGGGGTCTCCTTGAGCGCGGGGATGGCGGTGCCGATCCCGGCGTTGTTGACCAGGATGTCGACCCGGCCGAAGGTCTCCATCGCGGCGGCGACAAGGTGTTCGCAGGAAGCGGGGTCGGTGACGTCGGTGGCGACGGGCAGGGCGCGGCGGCCCTCCTTCTCCACGAACTCGGCGGTGGTGGTGAGCCGGTCGACCCGGCGTGCGCCCAGGGCCACGTCCGCGCCGGCCTCGGCCAGGCCCCGGGCGAAGTCCACCCCGAGACCAGAGGACGCCCCGGTGACGACGGCGACCCGACCGTCCAATCGGAAACGGCCCAATACGGACATGGCGTGCTCCTTCACGATAAGGCGGCTCGCGCCTGATCATGGATCCCATCCCGGGCCGGCGAGCGATCCGGGCTTCCCGCGCCGCCATCCTTGCAGGTCCCGGCGGCTGGCCCTACCAGGCTGCCGGCAAACGTGTTCCGGAACGTGTGATCTGTGGGTCGGGGGGTACTGACGACGTGTCGGTTACTTCGACCTCACCGGTGGTGAAGCGCGACAATCCCGCGCACGTCGACAGGGCGACCGAGGGCCTCGGGAGAGCGGAGGTCATCGCGCCGCGGGGGAGATGGAGCGTCGGGCCCGGGCGCTTGTCTTCGCCTCGTACATGTCCGTATCGGCGTGCCGGACCACGCTCTCGGGACTGTGCGAGCCGGCGCCCCCGACGGCCTGCGAGGACGCCAGGCCGATCGTTGCTTTGACCACAAGGGTGTTGCCGGCCACGGTGAGGGGTGCCTCGACGAACTCGCGCACCCGCTGCTCGGTCTGGCGCATCGTCAGGGAGTCGGCCCCGGGCAGCACAATGACGAACTCGTCACCGCCGAGTCGGAACGCCTGCCCAGCATGTGCTTCCGGTCGGATTATCTCGGGACCGATCATCTCGGGATCTATCAGCGCGGGACCGATCGGCTCGACCGGTCCCGCGCTGGCCACCGACGGGCCCGGGGCGAGGACGCCGGCCAACCGAGTGGCGACCGTGCACAGCACATCGTCGCCCACCTGGTGACCGAACGTGTCGTTGATCGGTTTGAAGTCATCCAGATCGATGAGTAGAACCGCGAACGGAGTCCGCTCCCGAGCCAGTTGATCGAGGAATTCGGTAAGCGCCGCCCTGTTCGGCAGGCCGGTCAACGGGTCGTGGGTGGCACGTTTCCGTAGCTGCTCCTGCAACTGACGACGTTCGCTGATCTCGTGGCAGGTGAGCAGGACACCACCGTCGAAGCGGCCCGGCCCGGACGCGGGCCGCCAGGCGCCGGCCTCGATGTCGAACCAGCGATGGTCGCCGTTAACCGTCCGCATGCGGACGTCCAGAAGGGACCCCGGTCCACCACGCTGCCGGTCCGCGAGGAAGGCCCGCGTCGCAGCCTGGTCCTCGGGATGGACCAGGTCGATGAGCGGCAGCCCGATCATGGCCTTGACCGGGTAGCCGAGCAGGCTTTCGACCGCCGAACTGATGAAGGTCGGCCGGCCCGCACGGTCCAGGTTGACGATGATGTCGTGCGACTCGTGCAGCAGGGTCTGCAGCCGCGCCCGGTCGCGCCGGACCGCCTGCTCTCCCCGGAAGATCATTTTTGTCAGGCCTGAGAACGTGACGGTCACAATGCCGAGCAGCAGCAGATCGCCGACGGCATGGTTGTCTCGCGGGTCGCGCGGCAGCGGGCCGTCCTGTTGCAGTATGAGGTACCCCCACGTGGGATGGCCGGGGATCGCGGCGGCAACGGCGACGTGACCGCCGCCGTTGCGCACCGTCACCTGCTGGCTCTGGCCTGGCTTGATTGATCGCA
This sequence comes from Frankia sp. CeCAU1, assembly GCF_977971845.1. Lineage (NCBI taxonomy): Bacteria > Bacillati > Actinomycetota > Actinomycetes > Frankiales > Frankiaceae > Frankia > Frankia sp. CeCAU1. The sequence continues at coordinate 56,693 of NZ_CDWWXA010000004.1, forward strand.
GCTCCGTGCCGTCAATCATGGCGATCCCGACCGCGGACGGATCGTCGGACAGGGCGATGCGCCCGGCCTCGTCGACGATGACGATCCGGGTGTCCTCTCCGGTGCCGCTCGTCCCGGTACCCCCGCCGCCAAGAACGCGGACCATCTCGGCTCCCGGCATCCCGGCTCCCGGTCTACCCATGAACAGAAACGCGGCGCTGCGTCCGTCCCGCACGATCGGCACGATGCTGTACGCCCGAACCCGATCGCCCAGGTGGAAAACAGGGATGTTGATTCCGCTGGTGCGGGCGAGAGCCCAGATCCGGTCCCGTGGGGGGAACGGGATTGTTGCGCCGGTGGGTTGGACCGCCGTCGGCCTGCCGTCGAGATCGACCAGTGCCAGAACGGTGTCGGGGCCCGTGAGCGCCGACCGGGAGACCGACGCCAGCACCCGCTGGTCGACAGCGGGTTCGGTCAGCGACCAGGGAAGTCTGGAGATCGGGTCGATCAGGCGCACGGGTTGACCCAGGTCCGCGACATACTCGGCCAGACGGAGGACGAGGGAGTGGGTCTCGGCGATGTGCTGGGCCTCGTCTCGCCGCCGGTTGGCATTCTCGATCTCCAGGGTGACCGCCGTGGCGGCCAGGATGACGGTCCCCAGCACGAGCAGTGGGATGGCTCGCCCCAGCTGCTCGCGCACGGTTGTCCGCCAGCGTCGAGGAGACAGCGGATGCCCGGTCCGGCCCGCGGGTGACGATCCGGATGCGCCTGGGGATCCGGGCAAGGCTGGGAAGGACATCGAGCGCGGTCGGGTGACCGGGGACCGCGGCATGATCCGGTCGGTGGCGAGGAGCACAGACGCGGACGGTGCGGGCGCTTTGAGCGTGGCGGTTTCGGCCGGCGTGCATTGGACGGCGGTGGGCCTGGTCACCGCGGGCTCCACCGTGGTGGTCTCGGCCGCTGGGGGGTCCGCCATGGCATATCGTCCCGGACCAGCCTGCTTGGCCTTGTACATGGCCTCGTCGGCCGCGCGCAGCAGCCGCCCGGAATGGCTGGGCCGGCTGACGGCCAGCGCTACTCCGACGCTTGCGGCGACGCAGACCTCGTAGCCGTCGACGAGGATCGGTTCCCGTACCGCGCGGATGACCCGACCGGCCATGGTGCGAGCGGCGATTTCGTTCGTGCGCCGCAGCAGGACCCCGAACTCGTCGCCGCCGAATCTCCCGGCGACATCGTCGGGGCCCAGCACTGTTCGGATCCGTCCACTGATGACCTGCAGCACCCGGTCGCCGGCCGCGTGGCCGAAGGTGTCGTTGACCGGCTTGAAGCTGTCGAGGTCGATGAACAGGACCGCGACGCCCCCAGTCGCGGCGAGGGCATCCTCGAGCTGCTCCTCGAAGGCGGTCCGGTTACACAGTCCGGTGAGTACGTCATGGCGCGCCTGATAGCCGAGCTGGTCCAACAACTGCTTCCGTTTACCGACCGCATGGCAGGTGATCAGCACTTCGCCGGATCCATCCCGGGTGGACAGGTGGCGGGTCGCGACGTCGAACCACCGGGGTGCGCCGTCCGCCGCCGTCATCCGAATGTTGAGCAGGGACCCGGCAGCGGGGTTCTCGATCAATCGTACGAGCCGGTGGGCGTCGTCCGGGTGCACCAGATCCGCGACCTTGCGCCCGAGCCAGGTCTCCTGGGAATGGTCGAGCAACGGGACGATCGCGGGGCTGATGAACGTGAGTCGTCCAGTGAGGTCGGTTGTCAGCACGATGTCATGGGCCGCCGCGAACAACGCGCACAGCCCGGCCCGGGAGCGCCGAGCCGCCGTCTCTCGCAGCAGGCCGACGAAGACGATGCTCAGGACCGACGTCAGCGCGAAGGCCAGCAACGTCAGATTCCGTTGGTTCCGTCGGGCCCGGAGGTCGGCGTTCAGCGAGTCCGTGGCCTGCCGGAAGTAGGTCAGGTACCCCGTCGTCGGCTGCACCGCCGTGATGTTCGTGATCCTCTTGCCGTTCTCGGTCGTCTCCCAGATCCGCGCACCACCACGCTGGGCGTGGGAGCGGGAGAGATCGGCGGTCGAGAGGACCTGCCGACCCAGCATGCCCGGCTCGGTGGATGCGATCGGTACCCCGTCCGGGCCGACCGTCGACATGCTGCCCCGGCCGACCCCGAGCAGGGCCGTGATCCCGTTGGTGAACTGGAGGTTGGACTCTTCGGTGGACACGGCGACCAGGACGGCCCAGGGCCGCGGACGGCCGACGGGAACCACCGTTGCTCTGACGCGGCCATCGTGGAGGGCGAAGACGGGGGACACCGCGGGAACCCCGGACCAGGCAGCGGACCAGGCCTGCCCCAGGTCGGCGGGGACTATGGAGTTCCCCCGTGGATAGGAGGCCGTGGTATGGCCCGCGGTGTCGAGCAGCACAACCACCCGGATGACATCGCCGGAGTGAGCGATCTGGAGCTGCGGGAGCAGGGCTTCGTTTCCCAGGGGGTCACCGGGCTGGAAGGGCGTCCGATCGGTCGCGGACTGCATCGCCGCCGGGTTATCGACGATCGCCGCCCACTGCGCGAGCCGCTTGACCAGCTGGGAACGTTCGTTGAGACGGTCGATCTTCTCCCGGCTCAGTAGATCGGAGCCCGTCCAGATTGCCATGGTACCGAGGACCGCAACCGTGAGTAGTCCGACGATCAGCGGGTGGATGAATCGCCGCCGGAGTCGCGATCCGGCCCGGGCCGCCGAGGTTCTGATTGCGGCCGTGACTCGCCCGGGCGCTTGCCGCCCACCGATTCGGCCACCTCTGATCATCTATATGCCCCGTCCGACAACCGTGCCCGGACTCGACGGATCTTACCGTGAGTGAAGACTTTCTGTTTTCCGTGCCGTCGAATCATCCCGGTAGTGGGTGAGCATACGAGTATCTGTGCCACGAGTTTCACCGGCCGCCGCCCGTGACAGAACTCCACCGCTTGTGCCGACACGGACCGGCGTATTGGGCTGGGTGACCCGGCGCGTTCGCGGGATGGAGGAGATTGCCGATCGAGAATGATTCGACTACTAGAGGTGTCGCTCTGAATACTTTAAGGCTTGGATGGTCGGTCGATGGGCGACATCAACTCGACTGCGGGTTACTACGTATAACGCTATGTATAGCACTGGGTGCTGTTGGCTGGAGCTGGGGAGCTGTGATGTTGGTACCGCCCGCGACCGGCCCCCCGCATGCTTCTCGTTCCCTTCGGCGTTATTCAATACTCTCCGTAACGCCCGGCCGGTCTAGCCCGATCGAGTATCGCGAAAGATGATCATCTGCTCACCGCGTGCGTTGCTCGAGTCGGCGGGGCTTCGTGGCAGCGGGACCGCCGGGTGAATAGGAGCGCGTGACCGTCCCTTCCTGCCTCGCCGGCTCCTCGTCGAGGCGTCGGCGAGGGCGCGGGGCGGCTTGGTTGAGCAGTGTGTCCGCTGCTTCCGATCCGTTCCGCCGGTGGCTGGCTTAACGGTAAACGGCATTCTAACCTGGACGGCGGTCCGGAGATTCACCGCGTCTCGGGTGGGCCGGAGCGTGCGGATTTCTTCGCCCGGACGCGGCCACCGGTCGATTACCCGGTTCTCGATCCGGCCTGGTGCCCGGACGTCAGGGCGCGACGACATCGTCCCGGCGTTGGATGCCGAATGTGTAAAAACCTTTGGGCGCAATAGCTGGACGCTGGCCGGGAACAGCCCACCTGTTCGGGGCCGGCGGCAGGGATCGTTTCTGGTCCGCCGTGGGCCTTCGCCGCGGGAGCGGATCTTCTTCGGCGTGGCCGTGATCCGCACGGCACCACCGGGTACACGGCCCGTGGATCCAGCGAGAGCGCGCGATGCGACTGGTCCGACGCGGCCAGGAGTGGCACGCTTCATACCAGTGCCGACGGGCCGTGCTCGGACGCGGTTCCGCCCGAACGCGGCTCGGCTCATGTGCGGCACTGTCGAGGTCGATGTGCGGCCCGGCCGAGGTCGATGTGCGGCACTGTCGAGGCCGATGTGCGGCCCGGCCGAGGTCGATGTGCGGCACTGTCGAGGTCGATGTGCGGCCCGGCCGAGGTCGATGTGCGGCACTGTCGAGGTCGATGTGCGGCCCGGCCGAGGTCGATGTGCGGCCCGGCCGAGGTCGATGTGCGGCACTGTCGAGAGGAGGGCCGGTGATCTCGCCGACCACCGTCAACCGGACAACGGCGGTTCCCGGGACGTGTTCGTCCCGGACCCATGAGGTGACGAACCAGCCTCCGCCCCTCGTGGGGCACGATGCGGCGGCCGATCCGGCGCTGCTGGCGGCCCTCGCGCGGGAGGGGGCCGGCTGGCATATGGACGATCTGCATCGACTCGGTCGGTTGGCCGGCAGCGAGGAGGCCGTCCGCCAGGCCGACGAGGCGAACAGGTTCCCGCCGCAACTGCGCACTCATGATCGTTACGGGTTTCGCGTTGACGAGGTGGACTTCCATCCCTCCTGGCATGCCCTGATGGAGGTCGCGGTACGGGAGGGCCTGGCCGGGGCGCCGTGGGCCGACCCGCGTCCCGGCGCCCATGTCGCCCGCGCCGCGGACATCCTGGTCTGGGGCACCGTCGAGCAGGGCCATCTGTGCCCGGTGTCGATGACCTACGCCGTGGTGCCGGCGCTGCGCGCCGCCCCGGAGCTCGCAGCCCGCTACGAACCGTTGCTGACCAGCCGCGTCTACGATCCGGGTCTGCGCCCACCCGAGGGCAAGGCCGGCCTGCTGGCGGGCATGGGCATGACGGAGAAGCAGGGTGGCTCGGACGTCCGTGCCAACACGACGACGGCGACGCCGGCGGGCGACGGGACCTATCGGCTGCGGGGGCACAAGTGGTTCACCAGCGCCCCGATGAACGACGTCTTCCTGGTCTTGGCCCAGGCCCCCGGTGGCCTGTCCTGCTTCTGGGTGCCACGGGTGCTTCCGGACGGCGTCCGCAACACCTTTCGCATCGCGCGGCTGAAGGACAAGCTCGGTAATCGCAGTAACGCCAGTGGCGAGCCGGAGTTCGATGACACGGTCGGTTGGCTGGTCGGCGAGGAGGGCGCAGGGGTCCGGGCCATCATCGAGATGGTGGCGATGACCCGGCTCGACTCCAGCCTCGGCTCGGCGGCGGGGATGCGTGCGGCCGTCATGGCGGCCGCCCACCACGTGCGTCACCGACGCGCGTTCGGGAGACCGCTCATCGATGCTCCGTTGATGCGCAATGTGCTCGCCGATCTCGCCCTGGAGTCCGAGGCCGCGACGACCCTGGTGCTCCGGGTGGCGGGCGCGGTCGACCGGGCGGCCCGTGGCGATCGTCAGGAACAGGCGTTCAGACGGTTGGCGATCGCCGTCGCGAAGTACTGGGTGTGCAAGCGTTCCCCGGCGCTGGCCGCCGAGGCGCTCGAATGCCTGGGGGGCAACGGCTACGTGGAGGAGTCCGGGATGCCGAGGCTCTACCGCGAGGCGCCGCTGAACGGCATCTGGGAGGGCTCGGGCAACGTCAACGCGCTCGACGTGCTGCGCGCGCTCACCCGGGAACCGGCCAGCCTCGCCGCCTTCGCCACGGAGATCGACGCGGCACGTGGCGCGGACCGCAGGCTGGACGCGGCTTGGGCCCGGTTGCGCGCTGTCCTGAACCGGTCCGAGGACGCGGAGTTCGCCGCCCGGCGCATCGTTGAGCGACTTGCCGTCGTCCTGCAGGGCTCCTTGCTGGCGCGCTACGCCCCGAGCGCCGTGGCCGACGCGTTCTGCGCCACGAGAGTCGCCGGTGAGGGGGGACTGGCCTTCGGCACCCTGCCCGATGCCGCTGATGTGCCAAATATTCTCGGCAGAATTCCACCGATGGGCGCCTGAGATGATTCGCTCGGTGTTTCCTGACCTTGGCGGATAGGTACTAGAAACTCTCCGTAATCAATGCTGCGCCATCGGGTGGGGGATGTGCCCCTAGGGTGGAGACTGACTGCGCCCTGGAGGGTTCCATGGTGTTCTTCTGCTTGGCTGTCGCCGGGCTGATATTGATCGCGGGCGCGCTCGGCCTGGTGCGGGGACGCGCGGAATGGGCGTGGATCCCCAACCGCCGTACGGCCGGCGCGGTTGCCGGTGCGGGATCCGCGGCGCTCGTCGCTTTCGGGCTGCTCGCATCTCGAGGAGTCGGGGTCGGCGACGGCAACGATCCGGACCTGCCCGTGAGCCAGGCTGTCCTGCCTGCACCGACTCCCCCATCACCGTCCACGCCAGCATCGCCACTTTCAGTGCTGTCCGCGACGTCCGTCGAGCCCGGGTCCACGTTGCCCGCGGACACCGATGCGGATCGGGACCTGGCTGCGGACAGGGCCGCACGTCGTCCGGCGCCGTCCGATGACCGCGGCGGCCCCCAGCAGGTGGGTCCTCCCACATGGGACACCTGGCCGCCATGGGCATCGCCCGCGGACAGCCGGTCGTCGGGGACGTTGCAGCTGGGGACGTTGCCGGTGGAGACGTCGCCGGTGGAGACGCCGGCGCTGCCGTCTGCTACGTCCTCGCCGGGGACATCGCCGACGGGGACATCGCCGGCGGGAACCCCGCCGCCGGCGCATGGTCGGCCCGACACCCGCCCGGACGACCGGGAAACCGCCGGCGGTCGCGGAACCGCCGGTCAGAAGTCTGACGGGCGCGACCATGCCGGGTCCGACCGACATGCCGGGTCCGACCGACATGCCGGGTCCGACCGACATGCCGGGTCCGACCGACATGCCGGGTCCGACCGAGGAGCCGGGTCCGACCGAGGAGCCGAGAGCGCGGCCCCGACACCACGCGACGGCGGTCGCCCCTCACCCGGATCACCTGGATCGAGTGATACGGGTCGTGGCGCGGGGGCATCGCGGCAACCGAGGGAACCGGGGGATCGGTCCGTCTCCAGGCCGGCGAGTGGACCGTCGGCGAGCGGACCGTCGGCGAGCGCGGCGGAGTCGCCGTCCGCTCCGCCGCGCACGAACGAGGGCTCGCCCAGGGCGACCGGACAGCCGGCCGGCTCGGCCCGGCAGGCTGGCGCCGCCGGGCCGGCGGACGGATGAGCGTTCTCGCTCGAGGTTGTCGGCTGCCGCACTTTTCCGGGTACACGGAGGGCGACACGACGTTCTGGTATTCGTCTCGTTACTTTCAGTGAGTTACGGTTCGGGTTCTCGTGCTGATGCTGAGACCTGGGGGGCCCCGATGTCGGCGGTTGCGATGATCATTGCTCTGCTTGCGGTGATGGTGATGCTGATCGGTATCACAGGCATCCTGTGTGGGCGGGTCGGCTGGGCCGGAATTCTGGACCGGCGGCGAAGCGGCACGGTCGCGGCGGCTGGATTCACGGTCGCGGTCATCGCCTTCGGGCTCGCCGCGCCCGGCGGGCCCACCCCGGGCGACGTGCTGATCCAGGCCGATCGACCGTCGTCCGATCGGCTCGTCCGGGCCAGGGCTGATGACGATCGGGACGACGACCGGTGGGCGGGCCGCCGCGAGCAGAGCCGATCGTCCTTCCCCACCCGGTCCACCTACCCCGACCCCGTCCACCCCGTTCCCGGCATCCCGGGAACGGACGGAGCACGGACGTTGCCACGCCTCGTCGCCCCTTCAGGCGATCCAGATTCCGCCGGGGGCCGTGATT
>NZ_CDWWXA010000004.1:64421-65995 GCF_977971845.1 Frankia sp. CeCAU1
ACCTACCCCGACCCCGTCCACCCCGTTCCCGGCATCCCGGGAACGGACGGAGCACGGACGTTGCCACGCCTCGTCGCCCCTTCAGGCGATCCAGATTCCGCCGGGGGCCCGACCGCACCTTTCGTCGAATCACGGCCCCCGTCTTCGCCCACGCGCCCGCCGTCGGCCGACGGCGGGCGGCGGGTGTCATTGGTTCCACCCGCCGCATCGGATCGGGCGGATGCCTTCGGACCCGATCCGGAGGACAGGAGACTGCTCCCTTCGGCGCCCAGCCGACGGACCGCGCCGCGTCCGTCGTCGAACCCGTCGGAAGCGCGGCCGTCCGGCGGACTGCTCCCTGCGCCCGCGGGCGGGTCGGCCGATCCCGGACCGCCCGCACAGGCCGGTCCGACGGGGGGCGGCGGGGTGGACGACCGGGGCGACGACTGCGGCCCGGCGACGGGTCCCGGACCGATTGTGGTGATTCCCGATCTGTTCGGCTCCAAGCAACAGGCTGACGCCGCGATGTGCGCGGATCCCTGAGCGGGTCCGGCGTTTCAACCCGCCGGCGTGGGCCCGGCGCGGCTGGCCGCGACCAAGGCGACGATCGAGGGGGCGAGCCGAAGCACTTTTGTCTCCACCGGCCCGGTTCTCATTGTCGCCTACCCGATAATGTACCGCCGTGCCTATTCCTTATCCCGTTCTCGCTCAGGCGACACCGCCGCCGCTGCCGATCGCCTCGAACACTGCCCTACAGAAATCCGTAAATCTCAACCCGTCGAATGAACTGCATTATTCCAACATCTTGTCGCCGTTGGTTGTTCTGATTATGGTTGTTGCTGGTCTGCTGCTGCTGCATGGACTCCGCGCCGGTGTGCGTCCCTGGGCTCGACGCCGCGTCCTCACGGCCGGGGTCCTCACGGCCGGGGTCCTCACGGCCGGCGGTGTTGTGGCCAGGGCTGTTGTGGCCAGGGCTGGCATGGCTGATCGGGCGCCGTGCGCCGGTATCCCAGTGGAAGGCCCCGGCGCCGGGGGCATGCCGGCAGATGACGTCGTGACCGCCCCCGGACGTCAACGACGCGATCAGAGCGGGGACCATTCCTGGGCCTGGATGACGAGTCCGGACCAGTCCGCGCCCTGGCTGCGGGCGCGTTCGGCGAGAAAGAGGATTCCGTTCGACAGCCAGCTGCTCGGCCGCACGGCGGATGCGGCGAGCGCTCTGGTCGCGAGGATCTCGGCCTTGTCCAGCTCGCGTGCGCGCATCGCCGCGGATGCCTGGTAAAGGCGGACGGCGGCGAGAGCACCGGACGCCCGGGAACGGTCGAACAGTTCTGCTGCCTCGCTCAGCCGCTCATTTCCCTCGTCCAGTGCGCCGGCGGCGACGAGTGCCGCACCGCCGAATGTCGGCAGATACCCAGGATGGATACCGTCCAGGCTGTAACCCACCGCACCTGCCGGGAGCTTTGCCGCGACCGATCCCGCTGAGCGCAGCACGGCGACGATATCGTCGGTAGGCAGGTGGCACGCGGCCATGATGTGCGCCTCGGTGGTCATCGCCAGGACCGCGGTGTGCGCGTGTGGTGCCGTGGCCTGGG
>NZ_CDWWXA010000004.1:66317-89058 GCF_977971845.1 Frankia sp. CeCAU1
CGGTCGTCGCGTCTCCTACATGTTTCGCGAGAACGAGCGCCGCCCGCGCCGAGACTGTGGCCGGCCTGGCCATGCCGTTGTCACCCTGTGCCACGGAGGCCATGAGAAGAATCCGGCCATGCGCTCGTATCCAGTCCCGGCGCAGGGCTGAGCCCAACCGCCATCGGCCGATCGTCCGCGCATGGTGCTCCAGCGTCGCGAGGCGCTCGACCAAGTCGGCCGGTGCGGTGGTCTCCCAGCGGCGGGCGAGGGACTCCAGACCGGTCTCGACCTGGTGTAGCGCTGCGCGGCTGTCCATCGCCGAGGATGTCATGTCGACCGCCTCGGCGGCCCCGAGGACACCGAGTAGCGCGCTCGTGGTAAGGATCGTTCGGCGGTCCGCCGATGCGTCCATGTGGTACTCCTGACGATCGCGACCTGGCGGACTGGGCACATGTCCGGCGTATGCGCACGCGCAACCATTGCTGTTCTCCGCCCGAGGGTCTCGACACAGTAAGGTCACGGTAACCGGGTACGGGGCGCTATGTCGCCGCCGCGGGTTAAGGTTTGGACTTTTTTCGCTGGTTCGCCCTTCCGTACCGGACGCGTGCGCCAGAAGCCACCACTCCCGAAACCGGGGCCGGGCTACGCGGATCCGTCGGAAAGCCCGCGCAGCGCCTGGTGCAGATCGGCGACGAGGTCGTCCACCGATTCGATCCCGACCGAGAGCCGAACGAGGTCCGCGGGTACCGCGAGCGGCGAGCCCTCCACCGAGGCATGGGTCATGCTCGCCGGATGTTCGATCAGGGATTCCACCCCACCCAACGACTCGGCGAGAGTGAACAGCCTGGTCCGGCCGCATGCCGCCACGGCCGCCTGGGGGCCGGCCCGAAGGGTGAACGAGACCATCCCCCCGAAGTCGCGCATTTGCTTCGCGGCGATGTCGTGACCCGCATGGCCGGTCGAACCCGGGTAGCGGACGGTCCCGACAGCGGGGTGCGTGGCGAGCTCGGCCGCGATACGCCGAGCGTTGTCGCAGTGCCGGTCCATCCGAACGGGGAGCGTCTTGACACCGCGCAGTACCAGCCAGCTGTCGAAGGGGCCGGCGACGGCGCCGGCCGCGTTCTGCAGGAACCGTAGCCGGGCGCCCAGGTCCGGATCGCCGACCACGAGCGCGCCGCCGACGACATCGCTGTGGCCACCGAGATACTTCGTCGTGGAATGCACCACCGCGTCCGCCCCCAGGGTCAGTGGCTGCTGCAGGTAGGGCGAAGCGAACGTGTTGTCGACCGTCAGCAGCGCCCCCGCGTCATGCGCCAGCGACGAGAGAGCGACGATGTCGGCGATGGACAGCATGGGATTGGTCGGGGTTTCGCACCACACCAGTCGCGTGGTGCCCGGACGGATCGCGACTCGCACCGCATCGAGGTCGGTGAGATCGATGCTGGTGTGGTCGACGCCCCAGTCGGCGAGCACCCGGGCGATGAGCCGGTAGGTGCCGCCGTAGGCGTCCGCCGGGATGATGACGTGGTCTCCGGGCCGGCAGACGGTTCGCAGCAGGGCGTCCGTCGCCGCCATGCCGGAGGAGAAAGCGAGGCCGACCGTCCCGCGTTCCAGCGCGGCGAGGCAGGTCTCCAGCGCGGTACGGGTCGGATTCGCCGAACGACTGTACTCGTAGCCGCTCCGAAGCCCACCCACGCCATCCTGGGCGAACGTCGAGGACTGGTGGATCGGCGTCACCACCGCTCCCGTGACGGGATCGGGCTCCTGGCCGGCATGGATCGCGATGGTCTCGAATCCCTCAGCGGGCTGCTCCATATGCATGACGCCACGCTAGGGCGTCCTCGATGATCGGTGCCGATCTAGCGGACGGCCAGGAAACTCAGCAGGTCGGCACGGGTAAGGATGCCGACGGGATTACCCTCGTCGTGTACCAGCACCGCGGGTTCGTCCCCGAGCACCGCGACGATCCGGGCCAGTGGCTCGCCGGTACCAACCATTGGAAGCGACGGCGACAGATGATCGGCGACCGGATCGTCGATGGCGGACCGGTCGGCGAAGACCGCCGCGAGCAGATGCCGCTCGATGACGGAACCCGCGACCTCCGCCGCCCGCAGGGGCGGTTCGTGCCGCACCACCGGCATCTGCGACACGTTGTACTCGCGCAGGTAGGAGATGGCGGCACCGACTGTCTCGGCCGGGTGGACATGCACCAGATCGGGGGGACCACTGGTCTGTTCGGCCTTGTTCCGCAGGACGTCCGAGACGGTCGGCTCGTTCGACGGCGGCTCCAGAAAGCCGTACTCGTACATCCATTCGTCGTTGAAGATCTTCGACAGGTATCCGCGGCCGGAGTCTGGAAGCAGGACCACAACGGCGTCGTCCGGGCCGAGCTCGCGAGCTACCCGGAGGGCGACTACCACCGCGAGCCCGCCTGATCCGCCCACCAGCAGCCCGCATTTCCTGGCCAGCTCGCGCGTCATCAGGAACGAGTCGCGGTCGCTGACCGCCTCCACCCGGTCGACGACCGTCTTGTCGTAGGTCGTCGGCCAGATGTCCTCCCCGACGCCTTCGACGAGGTAGGGCCGGCCGCTGCCACCGGAGTAGACCGAACCCTCCGGATCCGCGCCCACGATCTGCACGGTTCCGCCGGACGCCTCCTTGAGGTAACGGCCGACTCCACTGATCGTCCCGCCGGTCCCGATGCCGGCGACGAAATGGGTGACGCGACCGTTCGTGGCCTGCCAGATCTCCGGCCCGGTCGTAGCGTAGTGCGCAGCGGGATTGTTCGGGTTGGAATACTGATCCGGGCTCCAACCACCGGGAGTCTCGCGGACGAGCCGGCGGGCCACCGAGTAGTAGGAGCGGGGGTCGTCGGGTGCCACTGCTGTCGGGCAGATGACGACCTCGGCGCCGTAGGCGCGCAGGACGGCTCGTTTCTCTTCGCTGATCTTGTCGGGCATGGTGAACACGCAGCGATAGCCCCGCCGGGCCGCCACCAGGGCCAGGCCGACACCGGTGTTTCCGCTGGTAGGTTCGATGATGGTCCCACCAGGCGGAAGCAGTCCGGCCTCCTCTGCGGCGGCGACCATGGTCAGCGCCACCCGGTCTTTCACCGATCCACCGGGATTAAGGTACTCCAGCTTTGCCAGCACCGGCGTCGGCGTCGTCTCGATCGTCGGTGTGATCCGGACCAGCGGCGTGTTTCCGACAAGATCGATTACGTGGTCAAATGCCTGCATATCGGTCATCCGCGCATCACTTCCGCTCTCGAGAGAGGTAACCGGGGCGACACCTCGTGTCCACGGCAGGCGGGAGCCGGTTGGGCTACCCGAACCGGATCACCTCCTGGATACCGACGACCGTGGCCGGGAAGCTGCCTGCGCCAGGCGGCGGCGTACGTCACCTGCGTTCGTGCGGCCGCGACGGGCCGGTCGCGACCGGTCGGCATGGACTGCTGTCATGACAGTAGCGAGCAGGGCCGGAACGTGCCGGGCCGCGTGGCATCCACTCCGTTTGCGATGGCGTCCCCGGGGCAGATCATCGTGGTGTACCTGACGGTGTGTCATCGCGAGTTCCGATGACCGTGTCCGGACGGCCGTGTCCGGACGACCTGGGCTGGATTGGTACGATAAAGTCGGTGCCGATCGACGAGTGGCGGCCGATCGACAGTGGCGCCGATGTTCCCGGCAGGCTTGCCATCGGCGTTCACCACGATCCCGGTGTCGGACCGGGAGGGAGCGGGTCAGCTCATGCGCCTCGTGCTCAACGTCATCTGGTTGGTATTCGGTGGTTTCTGGCTCGCCGTCGGCTACGCCCTCGCAGCGCTTGTGTGCTTCATTCTCATCGTCACGATTCCCTTCGGGATCGCCGCCCTGCGGATGGCGAACTTCACCCTGTGGCCGTTTGGACGGCGCATTGTCGACCGACCCGGCGCTGGCGGGGCGTCCCTGGTCGGAAACGTGCTGTGGATCCTGCTGGCCGGTTGGTGGTTGGCACTGGGACATCTCACCACCGGCCTGGCACTCTGCCTCACCATCATCGGTATCCCGCTCGGGTTGGCGAACTTCAAACTGATCCCGGTCTCGCTGCTGCCGCTGGGTAAGGAGATCGTGGACGTCGACGCCCCCGTGGTCGGAGCCCGCGCGGCATTCTGAGCCGCTGCGGCAGGTCGAACGTGCTCGGACCGTGCTGCGCCGCCGCGCGAACAGAATGCCGGCCGCATGATCACAACGGCATGATCGACTATGCCGTCCCGCTCCACCGGTAGCGTCGCCAGCATCGCATACGTGCTTATACCGGTCTCATCTCGGGCGTCGCTCGCAGATCGGAGCATTCCGTAGGCGACAGCAGGCCCACAATGGTGTAGTAGATTTGATGGTGTGGAATGTGCGCGCAGGCCAGGAGGGTGACGCGGAAACCCTGGGCTCCCGAGGAGGGAGGTGAAATCATCGTGGACATCTGGGATGACCTTGCGCAGCGTAACAGCGCTCACCTGCGGGAACGATTCCTGACGGGGGACCTGGTAGCGGAAGGACCACAAAACGCGATTTTGGGTTCGTGGTGGCGCAGCCAGGTACTGAACGTGAGCCCGGACCGGTGCTCCCCCGTCTATGATCCGGATCTTGATCTGGACACGCGCCTGGTCCGCGCGGCCGACCCGGTACTCGACCGACTGGCATCCATGATCGCCGGGACCTGGGTGTGCGTGTGTCTCACCGACGACCAGGCAAGAATACTGGCGCACCGGGTCGGTGAGGCATCCTTCGGCCTACACCCTGGGTTCTGCGTCGCCGAGCACCTGGTCGGCACCAGCGCCGTAGCCCTCGCCCTCGTGGAAAGGCGCCCCGCCCGCGTCTCGGGTGCCGAGCACTTTGCTGACCTCTACCAACCGGACGCGTGCATATCCGCTCCCGTCCGCGACCCCCTCAGCGGGCGTATCGAAGGCGTGTTCAGCCTCATTTGCAGGCTCGCCGAGGCGAATCCGTCGGCGGAAGCCATAGTGGGGGAGGCTGGCCGCGCTATCGAACATCGCCTGCTGGAACAGGCGAGCGAGCGGGAACGCGCCTTGCTCCTGGCGTACCGGCAGGCCAAACACCGGATGCGGATACCGGCTGGCGGCGCACAGTTTCCGCTTGATCTCGATGCCGGGTCCGGCATCGAGATCAAGCATGATACTCGGCTGGTTTTGCAGGAGAAGGCCGCTGAACTGATCGCAGCGGGCCGGCCGACCGCCATCGAGGTATCCCTGCCGCACGGTCAGACTGCCACGCTGGTGTGCAGGGAGGTACGGACGAACTCCGCAGTGGCCGGGCTGGCCGTCGAGGTCGTCCTTCCCTTCGGGCCGCCCCGTCGCCTCATGACCAGCGCCGCGGCTGTGGCAGGACACCTCAACAGCCAGCCGCGGGGGGCCGACGCCGGTGCCCCGTCGGCGTCGGGGCTTTTCCTGCCGTATGCCGCGCTCAGCGCGCCCAGGCCGACGCCGCGACTGCCGGCGGGTGTACCCGACGCCGCCCGCCCGGCCAGCACACCCGTGGCCAGCGCGTACCCGGCCAGCCGGCAGCCCGCCATCGGCGCGTCACTGCTGGCGATCGGGGAACAGGGAATCGGCCGTCTCGCGGTGGCGGCACGGCGACGCCTCACCCTGCTGTACGAGGCCAGTATGCACATCGGGACCACCCTCGACGTGACTCGGACCGCCGAGGAACTGGCCCAGGCAGCCGTGCCCGAACTCGCCGACGTCGTCACGGTGGACCTGTCGGAGTCTGTTCTGCGGGGCGAGGACTCGCTGCGTCCGACCGCACTGCTGCGCCGCGCCGCCCTGCACGGCATCCAGGAAGGCCTCGCTCTCTACCCGGCCGGTCACCAGATCAGCTTCCTGCCCTCCACGCCGCAGGCTCGGTGCCTGGCCAGCGGGCGAGCGGTGCTCGAGGCCGACCTGCACGCCGCTCCCGGCTGGCAGGCCCAGGACCCCGAACGCGTCGAGCAACTCCTCGCGCAGGGGATCCACTCGCTCATCACCGTCCCCCTGTGCGCCCGCGACGTGATGTTCGGGGTGGCCAGTTTCTGCCGCTCCCGGCAACCAGAGCCCTACGAGGACGACGACCTGGCCCTGGCCGAGGAGTTGGCCGCCCGCGCGGCGCTGTGCCTGGACAACGCCCACCGCTACACCCGCGAACGACAGCTGCACCACCAGGCCCTGCACGATCCGCTGACCGACCTGGCGAACCGCACGCTGTTGACGGCCCGACTGCAACGCGGACTTGCCCGGCGCCTCCACGACAATACGCAGGACAACACGCAGCTTGCACTACTGTTCTGCGACCTCGACGACTTCAAGAGCGTCAACGACAGATTCGGGCACGCGGCCGGCGACGACCTGCTTCGCGTAACCGCGGGTCGGCTGACGAGTTGCGCCCGTAGCACCGACACGGTTGCCCGCATCAGCGGCGACGAGTTCGCGGTCCTGCTGGAAGGCGGCTGCGTCGACCCCGAGTCCATCGGGCGGCGGATCCTGGAAACACTCCGCGTACCCTTGGTACTCGCCGGAACGGTTCATACAACCCAGGCCAGCATTGGGCTGGTCGTTGTCGACCCCGGCACCCAGGCCACCGCGGAAAGCGTGCTGAAACAGGCGGACTCCGCCATGTACGCCGCAAAACGGCGGGGTAAGGGCACCCTGGTGGTGTACCGGCCGGAGCTGTGCCCCGCCAGCGCCGAGGATGCCCTGCGCACCAGCCTCACCCACGCCGTACGCGGCGAGGATGGCGGCGGTACCCTCAACGTCAGCTATCAGCCGATCATCGAGCTCCACACCGGTCGGACCGTCGGTGTCGAGGCGGCGCTTCGGTGGGACGACCCGTCCTCCCGATCCGTTCCCCACCACCGTCTCACCCTCACCGCCCAGCAGACCGGGCTGGCCCCCGCACTGGAGCACATCCTGCTCGACCGGGCCTGCCGTGACCTCGGCCGATACCGAAGCACGGGCCATCCGGAGGTGGCCCTCCACATCCCCGTCTCGATCCTCGATGCCGCTGACGCCCGGTTCACGACCGAGGTGGTCAATGCTCTGACCGTCCACCACCTGCCACCCGATGCTCTCGTGCTCCGCGTCGCCGGCGCGACGCACCACACCGATCAGGCTGCCCTGCGGGCGCTGCGCGGACTGGCCGCACGAGGTATCAGGCTCGCGATCACCTATCCCGACGCCGAGGACCTCTCGTTCGATCCCCTTCTGCCGCTCCCCGTCCAGATCATCGTGCTCGACGCCGCCGCCACCCGGCACCTGACCGAATCGCTGACCGACGGCCGCACCCCCGGGGAAGAAGAAAACGACGGCACGCTGCGCACCGCGTTCCTCGCCACCATCCGCGGACTGGGCATTTCACTGCTGGGCACCGGCATCGCTGACGCGAAGCAGGCCGCCACCCTCGCGCACAGCGGCTGCGGCCTTGGCCAGGGCAGCCTCTTCGGCGGACCCGCACCGCTCGCCGACATCCCCGGCAGGTATCCGACATGAGGTAGCCGCCATGTCTCCAGTGCGCGGCACTGATCCTCGACTCTCCAGTGCGCGGCACTGACCCTCGACTCTCCAGTGCGCGGCACTGACCCTCGACTCTCCAGTGCGCGGCACTGAAAATGCCTTGACCTGATGTTGGGTTGACGTCGTAGGGTCGCAACACGTCTGCAGTGTGGTTACCCACCGTCGTCGCGACCTACCGGTTCGACCATCAGCCGCCGCCGAGAGGGACCGTATGCTGATCCGACTTCTGCGGGCTCACCTCGGCCCCTACGGCCGGCCGATCTCGATACTGGTCCTTCTGCAGCTGGTGGCGACGGTCGCCATGCTCTACCTCCCCACCCTCAACGCCGACATCATTGATCGTGGAGTGGTCATCGGCGACACCGGCTACATCATGCGTATCGGTGGACTCATGCTCGGTGTCAGCGTCGTGCAGATCGTCTGTGCCGGCGCCGCCGTCTTCTTCGGAGCCCGGACGGCGATGGCGCTCGGTCGGGACATCCGGGCGTCGGTGTTCGACCGGGTCCAGTCGTTCTCGGCCCGGGAGGTCGGCCGCTTCGGCGCGCCCTCTCTGATCACCCGGGCCACGAACGACGTGCAGCAGGTGCAGATGCTGATGTTAATGAGCTTCACGCTCATGGTCTCCGCGCCGATCATGTGCCTGGGCGGCATCATCCTGGCGGTCAATCAGGATGCCGGGCTCTCGCTCCTGCTCGTCGCGATCACTCCGGTCCTCGCAGTGATCATCAGCTTGATCGTGCGACGGATGCGGCCGCTGGGCCGGGCGATGCAGGAGCGCTTGGACGCCGTCAACCGGATCCTGCGGGAGCAGATCACCGGACTCCGGGTGATCCGCGCTTTTGTCCAGGACGACTATGAGCGGCGCCGATTCGCGGTGGCTGACGCCGAACTGACCGACATCTCGTTGCGGTTCGGCCGACTCATGGCGTTGATGTTCCCGCTCGTGCTCACCGTGGTCAACTTCTCGAGCGTGGCCGTGCTGTGGTTCGGCGCCCACCGTATCGACGCCGGCCAGATGCAGATCGGCGCGCTGACGGCCTTCCTCAGCTACCTGATGCAGATCCTGATGTCGGTGATGATGGCCACCTTCATGTTCATGATGATTCCCCGCGCCGAGGTGTGCGCGGAGCGCATCCAGGAGGTGCTCGAGACCGACTCCACGGTCCTGCCACCGCAGAACCCGGTGCGGGAGCTGCGCCGCCACGGTGACCTGGAACTGCGGGGCGTCGGGTTCCACTACCCGGGCGCGGAGGCGCCGGTCCTGCGCGCAATCAGCCTGCGCGCCCGGCCGGGTCAGACCACAGCCATCATCGGCAGCACCGGTAGCGGCAAGACAACGCTGCTCGGTCTGGTCCCGCGGTTGGCCGACGCCACCGAGGGCGCCGTCCTCGTCGACGGTGTCGACGTCCGCGATCTCGACCCGGCGCTGCTCGCCCGGACCGTCGGCCTGGTTCCACAGAAGCCGTATCTGTTCTCCGGCACCGTCGCGACCAATCTGCGTTACGGAAATCCGGACGCCACCGACGACGAACTGTGGCGCGCGCTGGAGATCGCGCAGGCGAAGGACTTCGTCGAAGCCATGCCGGACGGTCTCGACACCGCGATCGCCCAGGGTGGCACGAACGTCTCCGGCGGCCAGCGCCAACGGCTCTCCATCGCCCGCGTGCTCGTTCACGGCCCGGAGATCTACCTGTTCGACGACTCCTTCTCGGCCCTCGACTACGCCACCGACGCCCGCCTGCGCAGGGTGCTCGCCCACGAGACCTCCGCCGCGACCGTGGTGATCGTCGCTCAGCGGGTCGCCACCATCCGGGATGCGGATCAGATCATCGTGCTGGACCACGGTGAGGTGGCCGGCGTCGGCACCCACCAGCAGCTGATGGCCGACAACACCACGTACCGCGAGATTGTGCTCTCCCAGCTCACCGAGGAGGAGGCGGCATGAGCAGCCCGGTACCGGCACCGCGCCGCGGCCCGGCCCCGACGGCCGGGCCCGCTCGGTTCTTCGTGGGCCCGGGCGCGACGGAGAAGTCGATGGACTTCGCCGCGTCGAGCCGCCGGCTGCTCGGACTGCTGCGACCGCAGCGTCACCTGCTGATCGCCGTCGTGGTCCTGGCGACGTTGAGTGTCGGCCTGAGCGTGATCGGTCCTCGCCTGCTCGGTCACGCCACCGACCTGGTGTTCGCGGGGATCTTCAGTCGGCGGCTGCCAGCCGGCAGCACGAAGGAACAGGCGGTCGCGCAGCTGCGTGCCACCGGCCACGGTACTCAGGCGGACCTGCTCGCCTCGCTCGACGTGACCCCCGGTCATGGTATGGACTTCGATGCCATCGGTGCCGTGCTGCTGGGGGTCGTGGTCGTCTACGCGGTGTCCGGATTGTGCGGTGTGCTCCAGGCCCGGCTGGCGAACCTGG
The DNA here is from genome assembly GCF_977971845.1 of Frankia sp. CeCAU1. NCBI lineage: Bacteria > Bacillati > Actinomycetota > Actinomycetes > Frankiales > Frankiaceae > Frankia > Frankia sp. CeCAU1. Next base: position 76,253 of record NZ_CDWWXA010000004.1, read on the forward strand.
CCCTGCAGAGAGTGATCAGTGATCTGCGCCGCGACGTCCAGGCGAAGATCTCGCGGTTGCCCGTCCGTTACTTCGACGGTCAGCCGCGAGGCGAGGTGCTCAGCCGGGTCACCAACGACATCGACAACTTCGGGCAGAGCCTGCAGCAGAGCATGTCGCAGATTGTCGCGTCGACGCTGACGATCGTGGGCGTGCTGTCGATGATGCTCTGGATCTCCTGGATCCTCGCCCTGATCGCGCTGGTCACGGTGCCAGTGTCGATCATGATGGCGACCCGGGTCGGCAAGCTGGCTCAGCCCCAGTTTGTCGCCCAGTGGCGGATCACCGGTGGTCTCAACGCCCATATCGAGGAGATGTACACCGGGCACACGCTCGTGCGGGCGTTCGGCCGGCAGGAGGAATCCGCGGAGATCTTTCGTGAGCAGAACGAGCGGCTCTACGCCGCCAGTTGGCGCGCGCAGTTCATCTCCGGTCTCATGCAGCCCTCGATGTTGTTCATCGGAAACCTGAACTACGTGCTGGTAGCGGTGATCGGCGGCCTGCGGGTCGCGTCCGGCTCGCTGTCGATCGGTGACGTCCAGGCGTTCATCCAATACTCTCGGCAGTTCAGCCAGCCGTTGTCCCAGGTTGCCAGCATGGCGAACCTGGTGCAGTCCGGGGTGGCCTCCGCGGAGCGGGTGTTCGACCTGCTCGACACCGTCGAACAGGAACCCGACCGGGCGGTTCCGGCGCATCCGGAGCGGCTTCGTGGCCGGGTGGCCTTCGAACACGTCTCCTTCCGCTACGAACCGAACAAGCCGTTGATCGAGGACCTGTCACTTGTCGCGGAACCTGGTCACACCGTCGCGATCGTCGGGCCGACCGGCGCCGGCAAGACCACTCTGATCAACCTGCTGATGCGCTTCTACGAGGTCACCGGCGGACGGATCACCTTGGACGGGGTCGATGTCGCGGCGATGTCGCGGGATGAACTGCGGGCCAGCATCGGCATGGTCCTGCAGGACACCTGGCTGTTCGGCGGAACGATCGCGGAGAACATCGCCTACGGTGCGGAGGGCGCCACCCACGAGCAGATCGTGGCGGCGGCCCGCGCCGCGCACGTCGACCGGTTCGTCCGCACTCTTCCCGCGGGTTACGACACCGTGCTCGACGACGAGGGGGTCGGCGTGAGCGGCGGGGAGAAGCAGCTGATCACCATCGCTCGCGCCTTCCTCGTGGAACCTCTGATCCTGGTTCTCGACGAGGCGACGAGCTCGGTGGACACCCGTACCGAGGTCCTCATCCAACGGGCGATGTCGACCCTGCGGGCGGGGCGGACCGCGTTCGTCATCGCGCATCGGCTGTCGACCATCCGGGACGCGGACACCATTCTCGTGATGGAGAACGGAGCCATCGTCGAACAGGGCACCCACACCGAGCTCCTGGCCGCCGATGGCCCATACTCCCGGCTGTACCAGTCCCAGTTCGCCCAGGCCGTCGTCGAGATCTGACCGTCGAGATCTGACCGTCGAGATCTGCGTGAGTGGTTGCGCCACCGGCCCGTGCGTGTGACAACGGGGATGAGCACGAGCCGGACGGCTCGTTAGGCGAACGTGGTCAGTTGATCAGTTTGATGAGCTGGCGCCCGTCGAGCCAGTTGCCGGTGACATCGGTGAACGTGTTGTTCTTCCACGCCAGCAGCCGCACCGCCGTGTTGCAGATCGCCGGGAAGATGTCGATCTGCTTGCCGTCGCAGGTGAACGGATGGGCCATGACGTTCGGGCGGTCGTGGGAGGCGCGAAGCGCCGTGAGCAGGGCGGCCGAGGTCGGCTGGGCGGTACCGGCCAGCAGCGACCGAATGTTGAGGACGGCGGAGAAGGATCCCTGCGATGACGAGGAACGATCGGCCTCTGGGATCGCCTTACGGAACGCCGCCGTGTCGGCGTCACCATCGCTCGTCCCGACCGGTAGGTAGCTGGATGCGAAGTAGAGGTTGTCGGTCCGGCCGCTGGCCGCGCGCGGCACCGCTGGGGTGGTGCAGGGACCGATGAAGTAGATGTCGCTGCGGATGTTCAGCGCCGCCGCGGCCTGGACGATCCGGGTGCACGTCGCAGCCTGGAACACCACGATGATCGCGTCCGGCTTGCCCGCAGCGACCTGGGTCAGGGCCGGTGCGAAGTCTGCCGCGTCGGATTTCTCCGGCACCAGTTTGACGTCGGACACACCTTTATGGTGCAGGACGTTCTGCGATCCCTGGATAGCGGCGGACAGCAGGCCGGGCAGGTCGAGGTACAGGGCATGCACGCTGCGCACATGCCGGATGTTCGTCAGATAGTCGGTGAGGCCGAGCAGCTCGCTGAGCGAACCGCCGGAAAACGCGAAGGCGTTGTGTGAGCCGAGTTCTCCGCTCAGTTGAGGAGAGCCGGTGACGTACGGGATGTGGGCGGCCTCGTATATCGGCATCGCCGCCTCCGCGCCGAAATCGATCCCGCCGACCACCGCGAGTGGTTTCGTGGCGACAAGCCGGTTGGCGCAGTTCTGGGAGGACTCCGGCGAGCCGTCGGTTGCGCAACTGATCAGCCGGAGCGGTCGACCGTCGAGCCCGCCCAGAGAGGTGTTGGCGTAGTCCACGGCGGCCTGAGCGGCCTTCCGGGTCTCCGGGTATGACCCGACAGTGCTGTTCTCAACCGTTACGAAGCCGACAGTGACCGCAGGCCCGGTCAGGCGGCTCGCCGCCGCGCTGCCACCGGCAGCTGCGCCGGACGAGCCACCGCGCTGACTCGTGCACCCGGCGACAACGACGGACAAGGCTACGGAGAACGCGAGGAGGATGCGGGAGGCTTGTCTCACGGCTCGTGAAGCTACACTTCTGTCGTCCAGTTCTGGGGGCTTGACCGTCGACCGGCCGGACGGGGACTGTTGTGTGACCATGCGTCCGGTCTTCATCGCAGTTCGGATCTCTCTATCTGCAATAGATGCGTCTACGGGGGGCCGGTGACAACGTATATAGCAGCATTGCTGCTCGGCCTTGGCCCGGGGGCCGTGTACGCGGCGCTCGGGCTAGGGCTCGTGCTCACCTACCGCGCGTCCGGCGTGGTGAACATCGCCCATGGGGCGTTCGCTATGTACGCCACCTACCAGTACGCAGAACTACGGGAGGTCGGGGACCTCGTACTGCCCGTCGTCGGGATGCCGCCAAGAATTCATCTCACCGACACGCCCACCTTCGGGCTAGCCCTGTCAGTATCCCTCGCAATGGCGGCAATTCTAGCACTGGCATCCTATCTGGTGGTTTTTCGGCCCTTGCGGCGTGCCCAGCCGCTGATGACGGTCGTGGCGGCGGTCGGCCTCACGATCGCGCTGCAGGCCGTCGCCGTGCTCCAGTTCGGATCTGACAACAGGTTCCTCAGTCCGGTGCTGCCGCAGTCACCGCTGTCCCTGCTGGGCGTGACCGTGGCGAGTGACCGGCTGCTGCTCGCCGCGTCGGTCATCGCGGTCGCAGCCGGTCTGTGGGCGATGTCGCGCTGGACGTTGTTCGGCCTGGCTACCCGCGCCGTCGCCGAGGATGAGCAGACCACCGCGCTTCTCGGCCGGCGGCCCGGCTGGATCGCCGCCGTCAACTGGGTCATGGCGGCCGTGCTCGCCGCCCTCGCCGGGATCCTTGTGGCGCCGATCAGTGCGCTGAATCCGACGAGCTACTCGCTGTTCGTCGTTCCCGCGCTCGCCGCCGCTCTGCTCGGTGGCCTGTCCTCGTTCGGTCTGACCGTCGTCGGAGCTCTCGGCCTCGGCATGACCCAGGCCGTCCTGATCCCGCTGCAACAGGACGTCTCCTGGTTGAACCAGCCGGGACTGCGCGCGCTGCTTCCGATGCTTCTGGTCATCGCGCTGGCAGGCCGGCGCGGGGATCTGATTCCCGGTCGCGCCGCGGGCGTCGCCGTGTCGGCTCCGATGCCGGTGGTCGACCCGCCGGAGTCTCCCCTGCGCCACCTCGCGGTCGGTGTGCCGTTCGGGGTGGTCGCGATCCTCGTGCTGGCCGGCCCCTACCGGCTCGGCCTCGAACGCAGCCTTGCCGGCGCCGTGGTGTGTCTGTCGTTCGTCGTGTTGACCGGGTACGTCGGACAGCTCTCGTTGGCACAGATGACCCTCGCCGGTGTCGCCGGCTTCCTGTTGGCCAGACTCCAGGGTGAGCTGGGCGTGCCGTTCCCGATCGCACCCCTGCTCGCCACGGGTGCCGCCGCCGTGGCGGGCCTGCTGCTGGGGGTGCTGTCACGGCGGCTGCGTGGAATCGACCTGGCATTGATCACTCTGGTCGCCGGCGTCGCGATCCAGGAGGTGGTGTTCGGAAACCCGCTGGTCACCGGCGGGTTGGCCGGGTCGGTAGTACCGAGTCCGAAGATCTTCGGCCTCGATCTCGGGCTCGCCGGTGCCGGGTTCCCCCGGCCGCAGTACGGGCTGCTGGCGTTGGCCGTGCTCGCCGCGTGCTGCTACGGAGTCGCCCGGCTGCGCACCGCGGACCTGGGCCGGCGCATGCTGGCCGTGCGCGCGAACGAACGGGCCGCTGCCGCGGCCGGGATCGACGTCCGTCGTACGAAGGTGCTCGCCTTCACTCTCTCCGCCGCGATCGCCGGTCTCGGCGGCTGCCTCATCGGCTACGGCCAGGGACGTCTGTCCTTCGACTCGTTCGGCGTCACGGCCTCGCTGTTCTTCCTGGCGATCGCGGCCGCCGGCGGGGTGACGAGCGTCGGCGGAGCGTTGCTGGGAGGTCTGCTGGCGCCGGGCGGAATCGTGTTCATCGTGCTGGACCAGGTTGCCGGGCTCGGCAAGTACCAGTCCGTGCTGTGCGGGATCGCCGTCGTGGTGCTGGCGGTGCTACGTCCGGCTGGGCTCGCGTACCGACCGCATCGGACGGCTCGCGCCGATCATCAGGGCCGCGCGGATCGGTCGGGTGGCACGCATCGGACCGGTACTGGGCAGCGAACGCGTCGAGGAGATCACGTGCGACACCCGCAGCCGCCGGACCAGGGCCGGCCGAGCCTGACCCCGCATCCGGTCAACCCGGGCGGAGCCCCGTGACGGCGTTGCTGGCGGTCGACATGCTCGCCGCCGACCAGGGCCGCACGCGCATCCTCGAGGATGTCTCCTTCACTCTGTCGGCCGGCACCATCACCGGGCTCATCGGACCCAACGGAGCCGGAAAGACGACGTTGATCGACGCCCTCACCGGGTTTGCGTCGATCAGCGCGGGTACCGTCACGCTGGACGGTGCCGTGCTCGTCGGACTGCCGGCGCATGAGCGGCTGCGGTTGGGGCTCGCCCGCACCTTCCAGGCGCTGGAACTCTTCGACAGTCTGGAGGCCGGGGAGAACCTGGCCGTCGTCACGCCCCGGGCACCCGGACCCGCGACCGGGCCAGACCCGGCCCGGTCGCTCGGGCTTGCCACGATCGCCGATCGCCTGCCGTCGACGCTCTCCCACGACGAGCGGTCCTCGGTGGCTCTCGGCCGCGCCCTCGTCGCCAGGCCGAAGGTCCTGCTGCTGGACGAACCGGCCGCGGGTCTCGACCCGGCCGCCCGCCGGACGCTCGCCGACCGGCTGCGCCGCATCGCCGCCGACGGCATCGCCGTGCTGCTCGTCGACCACGACGTGAAGCTCGTCTTCGACGTATGCGACCACGTCCTCGTCCTGGACGGGGGCCGCGTCGTCGCGCGCGGTCGATCCGCCGAGGTGCGCGCCGATCCGGCGGTCCGCGCTGCCTATCTGGGCGGTGGTGAGCCCGACGGCGGCGACCGCGCCGGGACCGCCCCGGGACCCGGGCCCGGCTCGGCCTCTGGGTCCGACTCCGTGCCTGCCTCCGACTCCGTGCCTGCCTCCGGGTCCGTGCCCGCCTCCGGGTCCGTGCCCGCCTCCGGGTCCGTGCCCGCCTCCGGGTCCGTGCCCGCCTCCGGGTCCGTGCCCGCCTCCGGGTCCGTGCCCGCCTCCACCCCGGCGCCGGCCCCCGGCCGAGGCGGGGGCGATCTGCTCGTACTCGACCGGGTCACGAGCGGATACGACGGAGTTCCGGTGCTCCGGGACGTGTCGCTCACCGTCGGTGCCGGGGAGATCGTGGCGCTGCTCGGAGCGAACGGCGCGGGCAAGACGACGCTGATCCGCACGGCGGCGGGGCTGCTGACGCCGTCGAGGGGACGGGTCAAGGTCCTCGATGACCGGTCGCGCCGGGCCGCGCCGAGCACACTCGCCCGCCGGGGGATGGCGGTCGTACCGCAGGGACGAGGATCACTCGGGCGGTTGACCGTCCGCGAGAACCTGCGCCTGGCGGCCGGCCGGCGCTCATCCGGCGAGATCGGGCGGGTGTTGGACTGGTTCCCGGTGCTGCGCGGCCTGCTCGACCGGTCGGCCGGAGAACTGTCCGGGGGCGAGCGGCAACGGCTCGCGTTGGCCGTCGCTCTGGTGCGCAGACCGCGTCTGCTGCTGGTGGACGAGCTGTCGTTCGGCCTGGCACCCGGGATTGCGCCGCAGCTGCTCGCCCTGCTGCGCACGATCGCCCTCGAGACGTCGACCGGCGTGCTGCTGGTCGAGCAGTTCGTCTCGCTCGCGTTGCAGGTGGCCGACCGTGGCTACGTTCTCGACCGGGGCCGGATCGCGCTGTCGGCGAGCGCGGCGGATCTCATCGCGCATCCCGAGCTCATCGAGACGGCCTACCTGGGCGGGAGTTCCGGGCCGGCGGCGGCCCCGGACCGCTGAGCTGGTCCGGCGTTCCCCGCCACGCAGAGAAACCGGGGTCCGGCGGAACAGGGCTCTTCACGTCGCCCGATGGTGTAGGGCATGCGTCGGATGAACCGGAAGGGGTGGCGAGCGGGCCGGCGGTGTCTTACTGTCGACAAGCGTCGAAGTTGATCGCGGGAGCTCCGCCAAGGGGCTGAGAGGGCGGCTGGGGCCGCCGACCGCAGGAACCTGTCCGGGTAATGCCGGCGTAGGGAGTCTTACATGGTGTCGCGTACCGACCGTTCGTCCTCGTCCACCTCGAAGGCCGTCACCTCGTCCCCGTCCACCTCATCCTTGTCGTCCGCCGCATCCTCCCCGTCCGTCTCGTCCTCGTCCTCCTCCTCGTCCGTCTCGGCCGCGGGGATGACGGCGGTCTCGACGGGTCCGCTGACGGGCAGCCGCAAGACCTGGCTGGTCGGAGCGGATCCCGATCTGCGGGTGCCGATGCGGGAGATCGTGCTGACCACGGGTGACACCGTCGTGGTGTACGACACCTCCGGTCCATATACCGATCCGGGGGTGACGATCGATGTGCGCCGGGGTTTGCCGGCGACGCGGGACAGCTGGATCGCCCAGCGTGGCGACACCGCGCCGGATGAGCTGCGGACCGTTCCCGGGACCGGGGCATCGGGTCCTGGGACGCCCGGTTCTGGGACGCCCGGTCCTGGGACGCCCGGTCTCGGCGGGACGGATCTCGACGGGCGGGTGCGAGTGCCCCGTCGGGCGGTGCTGGGACGGCCTTCCATAACCCAGCTGGGCTACGCCCGCCGCGGTCAGATCACTCGGGAGATGGAGTTCGTCGCCCTGCGGGAGGGTCTTCCCGTCGAGACGGTGCGGGCGGAGATCGCCGCGGGGCGGGCCGTGCTGCCGGCGAACGTGAACCATCCCGAGTCCGAGCCGATGGCGATCGGCCGTGCGTTTCTCGTAAAGATCAATGCGAACCTCGGCAACTCGGCCGTTACCTCCTCGATCGAGGAGGAGGTCGAGAAGATGGTGTGGGCGACCCGCTGGGGCGCGGACACCGTGATGGACCTCTCGACCGGGTCGGACATCGCCCTGACCCGTGAGTGGATCATCCGTAACGCGCCGGTGCCGGTCGGGACCGTGCCGATCTACCAGGCGTTGGAGAAGGTCGGTGGCCGGCCGGAGAAGCTGTCCTGGGAGGTCTACCGGGACACCGTGATCGAGCAGTGCGAGCAGGGTGTGGACTACATGACGGTCCACGCGGGGGTGCTGCTGCGCTACGTGCCGCTGACCGCGCGGCGCAGGACCGGGATCGTCTCGCGCGGCGGCTCGATCCTGGCCTCCTGGTGCCTGGCCCATCACGAGGAGAACTTCCTCTACACCCACTTCGCCGAGCTGTGCGAGATCTTCGCCGCGTACGACGTCACGTTCTCTCTGGGCGACGGCCTGCGGCCCGGGTCCATCGCGGACGCGAACGATGAGGCACAGCTCGCCGAGCTCGCCACCCTGGGCGAGTTGACGCAGGTGGCGTGGGAGCACGACGTCCAGGTGATGATCGAGGGACCCGGGCACGTGCCCATGAACAAGATCGAGGAGAACGTGCAGCTGCAGCGGGAGCTGTGCCACGACGCGCCGTTCTACACCCTCGGGCCGCTGACCACCGACATCGCCCCCGGCTACGACCACATCACCTCCGCGATCGGGGCGGCGATGATCGGATGGGCCGGTACCGCCATGCTCTGTTACGTCACCCCGAAGGAGCATCTCGGCCTGCCCGACCGGGACGACGTCAAGGCCGGCGTTATCGCCTACAAGATCGCCGCGCACGCCGCCGACCTCGCTAAGGGTCATCCCGGCGCGCAGGCCTGGGATGACGCCCTGTCGGACGCCCGGTTCGAATTCCGCTGGGCCGACCAGTTCCACCTCGCGCTCGACCCCGACACCGCACGCGCGTTCCACGACGAGACGTTGCCGGCCCCGGCCGCGAAGTCGGCGCACTTCTGTTCGATGTGCGGCCCGCACTTCTGCTCGATGAAGATTTCCCACCAGGTGCGGGCACACGCGGGCGGGGACGGGCTGGACCCGGCCGGGCATGGCGCGGACCCGGCCGGCGACGAGGCGGTCACCGCCGGCCTGCGCGAGAAGGCCGCCGAGTTCAACGCCGCCGGCAATCGGATCTACCTTCCGGTGGCCAACTCCTGACCGCTGTGGCCAACTCCTGACCGACCGTTCCGACGGGCTTCCGCCGGTCAGCGGCGGGCCCCGTCGGGCGCAGGGGGCTCAGCGGGCGCAGCGGCCCCGGTGGTCCATAAAAGCTATCTAAAAAAGATATCTAAGACGATTACTTTGGCGAGGGAGTAACCTCTCAAGAGGAAGTGGAGTGGTTATTTGGGTGATCGGCTCGAGGGGAGGTCTCCGATGAACCCGGACGTGCTGATCGGGTTGGGCGATCATCCGGTGCTGGACTTCGTCAACAGCCTCGCCTTCTCGGCGGACGGCCCGATCGAGTTGATCGCCGATGGCTGGAGCTACCTGCGCTGGCTCCAGCTCACGGGGCTTGTCGGCACGGCCGAACGAGAGGCGCTGCCTGCCCGGTTCGGATCCGAGGAGCTCGACCGCATCGCCGTCGCCGCGGTCGAGCTCCGGGAGTGGCTGCGGCCGCGCATCGGCGCCTGGGCGGACGGCAGCTCCACCGTGCCGGACGAACCCACGCTGTCGCGACTGAATGGGCTGTTGGCCACCGACTGAAGCGCGCAGGTCGGCTACCACTGGCATCTGCGGAAGCTGATGGCCGAGCGTGGGCTGTTCGCGACGACGGCGCTGGTCCCGCTGCTCGCCGAGCGGGGTGTCCGGCTCTCCCGCGAGCAGGTCTACCGGTTGGTGACCGGCATCCCGGAGCGGCTGTCGCTGGCCACACTCGCCGCGCTCTGCGACATCCTCGGCTGCGCGCCCGGAGACCTGGTCGAGCCCTATTGGGGCCGGCCCCGGCGCGCCGACATCACCGCCATCCCCGGCCCGGGGGTCGGGTCATGACCAGCCCCTGGGCGTCACGGCTCGCGACGGCGGCGGCCCGCCGGGTGGCGGTGACCGCCGCGGTCGCGGCCGCCGACCCGTCGCTGCCCGCCGACGTGATTACCGCGGCGGTGCCGGTCTGCGCGCGCACGACGACCAGCCCGACATCTGCGTGAACTGCTTCACACTCCCGGAAGCGGTCTGCTCGGTCTGCGGACGGCGGCGGCCCTGCGCGTCCTGCGGCCAGACCCGCCGGCTGGTGCATCCCCCCGGCGTCGGCGCCACGACCTGCGCCGACTGCGCCGGCCTTCCAGTCACGCATCGCTGCGCCGGCTGCGGCCTCGAGGACAAGCTGTTCGAGGCCGGCCGCTGCGCGACCTGCTCCCTGCGACGCCGCACGACCGTGCTGCTCGCCGCCGACGACGGGCAGGTCCCGGCCCACCTCGCCGCCGTGGCCGAGGCGATCCGCGCGACCCCGAACCCCTACACCGCGTTGAACTGGCTGCGCACCGGCGCGGCCAGCGGCCTGCTTGCCGACCTGGCCGCCGGCAGGCTCGAAACCAGCCACGACGCGCTCGACGCCCATCCCCGCCGCGGCGCCGCCGACTACCTGCGCACCCTGCTCGTCGCCCACCAGGTACTCCCGGCACGCGACGAGGCACTCGCCCGCGCCGAACAGCGCCTGGCCCGCCGGCTCGCAGACGTCGAACCGCCCGAACACCGACGCGTTGCAACCGCCGAGGGACTCGAACCCCCAACCTTCTGATCCGTAGTTAGATTTGGATCTTCCGTCGACGTCTGTCAACGTCCGCCCTGTCTGCTGACCATGAGCGTTCCGTCCACCGGTATCCGTCGACGTCCACCCGCGTCCAGCGGCTTGGCTGTCAACTTGGCTGTCACTCGTGCCACGGCTTGGACCACGTGACGGGCGCTCGACGCTGAGATCCGGGAGCATACTGGGAGGCATGGCGGAAGATCTTCTGGCGCTCGTCGTGGCCGACCCGACAGTCGGTCATGGGCAGGCGTGTATCCGGGGGACCCGGGTGCCGGTGAGTGTCGTGCTCGACTGCCTTGCCGACGGTATGTCCGACGGTGAGATCATCGCGGAGTACCCGTCGCTGACCGTGTCGGGGATCCGTGCGGCCGCTGCCTACGGGGCGCGTCTGGCGCGGGAGGATCTCGTGCCGCTTCGTACCGCGCCGTGAAGGTCAAGCTGGACGAGGGTCTCCCGGTCTCCCTTGCCGAGCGACTCGCCAAGCACGGGATCGATGCCGATACCGTGCTTGCGGAGAACCTGTCGGGCCGCTCCGATCCGGAGGTGCTCGCTGCTGCGGTTGCCGAGAACCGGATCGTGTTCACCCTCGACCGCGGCTGCGGGAACATCCGTGCCTACCCGCCGGGATCGCTTCACTATCACCTCGTGACCTACAGAGGGCCGCGCCGTGAAGAGACATGCGCTCTGAACTGGCCGGACGTCGACCTCGACCAAAAGAAGATCCTCATCCAGTGGCAGCTCGTCGTCGTCGGCTGGAAGGTGCAGCGCACCAGGCCCAAGACCGACGCGGGAGTGCGGGAACTGCTCCTCGACGACCTCACTGTCGAGGAGTTCTAACCGTCATCGGGAACGGCAGCACGACGAGCGCCGCGCCATGGGCCTCGACTGGGACCCCTCAGGACCGGTGTTCACGACCCTCGACGGCGATCCTCTGCATCCCGCCGCCGTCTCCGCCGAGTTCCAGGACCAGATCGCGAGAGCCGGGGTACCCCCGATCCGCCTTCACGATGCCCGGCACGTCGCCGCCACCCTCATGCACGGCGGCGGCGCGGACCTGAAGGTCATCCAGGAGACCCTCGGCCACTCCAGCCACGAGGTGACGGTCAACACCTACACCTCGGTCCTGGAAGAACTCGCCCGGGAAGCCGCCGAAGGCGCCGCCCGACTCGTCCCCCGCACTCCACCCACTCGGGCCGCGCACACCCCGCGCACACCCGACAGGTCACAAGAAGATCGAATAGGAGAAAAACCGCAGGTCAAGCAGGGTGCGCTCGGCAACGCACCACAAACACCCCCACCAGCACGGTTGCGGATCACACACGCGATCATACTGTCGGCGACCAGAGCTCAGTGGTGTTGATTGGAAATATTCGATCAATCGTCACCTGCACTCACCCGGATCCATGTTTAGCTTGAGCTATAGTTGACCAATGGCCGCAACGCCCGCCCGGTGGACGATCAAGGCCACCTCCGAGGTGCGAGAGTGGCTGCGTTCGCTGCGCCGGGAGGAGCCGGACAGCTACCGATCCGTCAACGCGGCAATCGACATGCTCGCCGAGGCCGGGCCGGCGCTCGGGCGCCCGCTGGTCGACACCCTCAAGGGATCAACGATCAGCAACCTCAAGGAGCTCCGACCGCGGTCGGGCCGCGAGGTGGCCATCCGAGTGATCTTCGTGTTCGATCCATGGTCGCAGGCCGTGCTGCTGGTCGCGGGGAACAAGGCCGGCGACTGGTCGCACTGGTACAGGGCTGCGATTCCTGCGGCAGAGGTTGTCTACGACGGCTGGCTGGCCGTCGAACGGAAACGGCGGGAGGGCTCATGACCGAGTTCCATGACTGGGAGGACATCCGCGCCGAGCTCCATGACGGCGATGACGCGGCACTCGCCGTGGAACGAGCGCGTACGGAGGCGTGGGCCAGCGCCTACCACCTGGCCGAGGAGCGCAAGCGCCTTGGTTTGACACAGCGTCAGGTCGCCGATCTGATGGGCGTCTCACCTGGCCGGATAAGCCAGATCGAAAACGGTGATCTGGACGTGAACGAGGTGGCAACCCTGAGCCGATACGCCCGGGCGTTGGGCGCACGCATGCGGATCATCTTCGACTACGGTAATGACCTCCGCCAGATCGCCTGATACGACCGGGAACTCAAGAAGCGGATCGGGGCGGCGCTGCCGCTGCTGCTGTCCCAGGGGCGCACCCCCGGAGTCGTGATCGTCGCCGGCCGACCCCACCCGCGCTGCCGACCGAGGCGTGGATCAACCAGCCCCCAGCGATCATCGAGACCGAGGAGGCGCTACCCCAGGGACTTGCCGA